>NZ_JCALCW010000015.1:0-127117 GCF_059812545.1 Mycobacterium sp. NGS50 | reverse complement strand
GCTAGGGCACCTCGCCACCTCGCTACGCGCGGTAGCTCGGAGCGTCGTGTGCTTCGCACGCTCGGCGATTACCGCAGCTACTCTGATTATAGTGATTCGTTGCTGAAAAACACGATATTACATATCGGCACTGTCCAGGGCATGATCTAACACTCGTAGTAGATCGCTAAGAGGGGCATGCGCTCGCGTCGCTCGTAGCGCATCCCTGGCCACCGGGCGGCCCTGCTCCCTGCTGCGTTTCCCCAAGGCGACGGGGAGCCGTTCGGGTGCCCGCCGGTATCGCTGCGGGTTCTTGACGGTTCCCACATCAGCCGCTCTAGGCATTCAGCCTCATGCCTCCGTTCTGCCTCTTTATCTTCCGCGTATTCAAGGTTTGCTGGTGAGGGGTCCAGGTAGTCCCCATTCCGGTGTTTCACCTGAGGCAGAATCGACGTGATGACATTGCCGCAGACGGAGCACCTAAATCGTTTCGCAGGACCGTGAACGGCGATGGCTATCAACTGGTCCACCGCAGCGATAATTCTACCGGCGTCGGTATTGACCCTTACGCACAGTTCGCCAGCGTTCACAAATTGCGATAATATATTACGGCTGCCGTTGCGAATCGCGCCATCCGTAGTGCGGTACTCGTAATCGTTTTTTAGGGTCGATAATCGCAGTGGGCGCCAAAGTTGTGCTTTCGGCAATTCTTTTCTTTCTAGTTTATCCATTTCGTTCTGTCGCGGCAGCTATTCCTGCCGTCTCATTCCAGATCGCCCAACCAGGCCGGATCGGCGTCGTGGTTCACCCGCCAACATCGGGAAGTTCCGCCAGAAAGTCCTTGACCTCCTCGGCGGTGCCGAAGCTAAGGGCCTCGCCCGTGGCCTGCGTCGAACCGTGAAGCCGCGCGCCAGGCCCCGCGGCCCCGGCGGGGGCTCGCGGGTGGTCGATCACTTCCGCCGACTCAACGGCCACCAGGTAGCCCTTGGGTTGTGCGACCTTGTTCAGTTCGACCGCTTCGGCGTTGGCTTTGACGCCTTCGGTCAACCAGTTGCTCATGCGCCGACCCATGCGACACTGGGCCACGACTCACCCAAACGGGCCAGAGATTCTAGGCATGCGCGACGGGTTCGACACCGAGGCCGAAGCTGTTGCCGAACTTGGCACGGGCCGGACGTGCCAACCAATCACCGACCACCCGAGATTGCTCATGTCGCTGCGCCGCTTGGGTCGCCCCACCAATGGCGAACGCAGTGCATCCCCACGTAGCTATGCCGGTGCGCTTGCTAACGACGGTCAGCTTCACCCGGCGTGTCATGCGCCACCCCGACCCGACGACGACGCACCTGGGCAGACTTCAGCGCCAGCCCGGCATAGTAGGCGCGGCGCGCACTCTCGGCGCGCTTGGCGCGTTCGGACAGGGGTAGCTTGCCCTCGGGGTCAACTTCGCGCTCAAACTTGGCTTCTAGCGCACGACGCGCGGGAAGTGTTCTAGCGGAGCGGTTTTCGGTGAACGCCCACGATTTGTGGGCGCCCTTCTGTGCAAGTAGTCGGCGTTCGGCAGGTGGAATGGGCATGGGAATCTCCTACAGGCATGACAGCGCAGCCGGGGTACGGCCCAGGCTTGCGGGAAACTGAAAAAAGCCACCGCTGCGGGTGGCTTGTTAGGTGTTCACACCGGGTAGGTCATCTGGGGACGGGTCCCAGCGCTTCCCTGCTATTACGTCGATTCCGTAGACCAGCGGCTCCTATGGCTGCTGCGCGGGCTAAACCCGACCGATCTGACGCCTGTCTATGTTTTGCTGGCTACAGTGTACGCGCACAGCGCAGCCGCGTCACAGTTCGCCGAGGTGCAGCTCGCGGGCCTCCTTGGCCGCGCGCTCGGCGGCAGACGCTCCGGTGTAGCGGTCGATCATGTTGCGGGTGGACCACCCCGCTATCGCCATCAGACCCTGTTCAGTGCCGCCGGCCCGCAGCCAGCGGGTAGCGGCGGTGTGGCGCATCAGGTGCAGGTGGAATCCTTCGATACCCGCGGCCTTGGCCCGGTCCCGCAACGTGTCGTTGAGGCCGAAGTATCCAAGCCGTTTGGTGCCGCCCACCCCCAACCAGAGCGCCGGGTCGTCGGCCAGCTTGTGGGTACGGCGGACACGGAGGTAGCGGTCCAGCGCCGCGGCGGTTTGCGCGCTGTAGGGGACCGTGCGGCCCTTGCCGCCCTTGCCGCGCCGGATCACCACTAATCCGTTCTTCACTGGCTCTACGTCGGCCACGGCGAGCGAGACGGTCTCGGATGCGCGCATGCCGGTCTCCAGCATCAGGCGCACTATCGCCTCATCCCGGCGGTCGCGGAAACTCTTGCCCCTGCATGCCTTGAGGAGGTCCCGCAACTGGTCGTCAGAAAGTGCCTCGGTCACCTTGACCGGAATCTTGGGAGACTTGAGGCCAACCAGCGGGTCGTCGGCAAGTTCGCCTTCATCCACCAACCAGCGGACGAACTGGCGTAGCGACGCCATGCGGAGCCGCACCGTGTTCGCCTCTTTGCCGTCTGCGACTAGCTCGGCGGTGTAACGACGTACCTGGTCGCGGGTAAGCTGCACCGGGAACTCGTTAGCTTCGCACCAGGTGGAGTACAGCCTGACCCCGCGCAGATAGGAGGTAATCGTTGTGCGTGACTTGTTCTGTGCCCACAGCGCTATCTCCCAGGAGGTCACTAGCTGGGCAAGATCAGGCGCTGGCAAACGTTCGGCCATGACCATTATCTTAGGATATACCGCTGTGGAAAACTGATATCTTGGGAAAAATCGGCAAACATGCAGGTCAAGCCGGTTAATCCCAAGAGCCAGTTTCCAAGGTAACTGACCATCGTGTAGGAGACATACCGACGTGGCATCGACCGCCGATTTCAAGAACGGACTCGTCCTGGCCATCGACGGACATCTGTGGCAGATCGTCGAGTTTCAGCACGTCAAGCCTGGTAAAGGCCCGGCGTTTGTGCGGACGAAGTTGAAGAACGTGGTTTCCGGCAAGGTGGTCGACAAGACCTACAACGCCGGGGTGAAGGTGGAGACCGCGACCGTCGACCGTCGTGACACCACCTACCTGTACCGCGACGGGTCCGATTTCGTGTTCATGGACAGCGAGGACTACGAGCAGCACCACCTGTCGGAGTCACTGGTCGGGGACGCGGCGAACTACCTGCTGGAGTCGATGCCGGTGCAGGTCGCCTTCCACAACGGTGCGCCGCTGTATCTGGAGCTTCCGGTCAGCGTGGAACTCGTCGTCACCCACACCGAGCCCGGATTGCAGGGCGACCGGTCCAGCGCCGGCACCAAGCCGGCCACCGTGGAGACCGGTGCCCAGATCAACGTGCCGCTGTTCATCAACACCGGCGACAAGCTCAAGGTGGACACCCGCGACGGTAGCTACCTGGGCCGAGTCAACGGTTGAGTTCGGCTGATGCCTGACGGCAAACCGGTCAAGGGGCGGCACCAGGCCCGTAAACGCGCGGTCGACCTGCTATTCGAGGCCGAGGCGCGTGGTTTGACGCCGGCGGAGGCCGCCGCGGCCCGCACGGAGCTGGCCGCCACCAACCCCGACGTCGCCCCGCTGCATCCCTACACCGAGACGGTGGCTCAGGGCGTCGCCGTACACAGCGCTCATATCGACGACCTGATCACCTCGCACCTGCAGGGCTGGACGCTGGAGCGGCTGCCCGCGGTCGACCGGGCCATCCTGCGGGTGGCGGTGTGGGAGCTGCTGCACGCCGAGGACGTACCCGAGCCGGTTGCGGTCGACGAGGCCGTGCAGCTGGCCAAAGAACTCTCGACCGATGAATCGCCCGCGTTCGTCAACGGGGTGCTGGGACAGGTCATGCTGGTGACGCCACAGATCAAGGCGGCCGCCGAGGCGTTGAGGAGCGCCGGCGCCGGCCCGGCAGAATGACGCGCCGGCGACGATGCCGAGCGCGGCGATGAGGAGAAGCGGCGCCATATGACCCGGCTTGAGCTGCGGGTGGTGATCGCCGCCGTGCTGGCGGCGACGGTCGTGCTCGGTGCGGTGATCTGTGCGGCCTACCATCTGGCGGTGGTGGCCGCCGCGCTCGCGATCTACGCGTTAGGCGTGGGCGCCTGGCTCTACCACGCCGTCGAGCGACTGGTGCTGGCCCGCCGGATCAGCACGGTCCAGTCGGTGGCCAAGCCGTTCCAGCCGTTGTTGCCGGTGATGGCCGCGATCATGGGGTTGACCCAGGCGGTGGTGCGCTCGCTGACCGACGTCACCGAAGCCCCGGTGCGCGGCTGGCGATGGATGGAGAACCTCGGTCGCCGTCGCGACGACGAGTTGGAGTGAGCGTCTCCGGGTCCGGCATGCATCCCGGGCGAAAATATCTCGCTAGGCCGCGCGCGGCTTGGTGTTGCCGCCGAACACGATTCCGCCGATGCAACACAGCAGGATCAGGATGCACATCGCCGCGGTCAACCACGCCGAGGGGCCGGTGCTGAAGTCGTAGTGCTGGTCGAGATAGCGGTTGGACTCCGAGTCGAAGACGATCACCACATCGTCGGGGGCCATCGTGAGGCCGAGGGCGAGGAGCGTCGCGACAGTCACGAACAGCGTGCTGATGATGGCCAGCGCCCGTCGGGCGATATTGCACAGGATGAGCACCGCCATCAACACCACCGGCAGCAGAATGAGTAGCGGCGGCAGTACGCCCGGAACGATGAGTGCGTGCGCGCCGTTATGCAGCGGCAACTCCCTGCCCTGATGGCCCCATTCCCCCCACCCGGTGATCATCGACGTGTCACCGCTGGATTTCGGGGTGACGTAGCTGAACGTCAGGAATCCGAACGCGATGATCAGCAGATACCCCAGCAGGGTGCCGGCGGCGAAAAACCGGGTGGCCGCCACGTTCTGCAGCGGTGGCTTTGGTGGCGGGGCGGCGTACGGGTACGGGTACGGATACGGCTGGGCAGCACCGGGATAACCCACCGGCGGCGGGCTGATGACCGGCGCCGATTCGTCGTGCTGCCCATCGCTCATGTGTCGGCACCTGTCGTCGTCTCAGCCGTGGCTCACCGATGCTAACAAGCCTGCACCCCGGCCGACGTCGCTGAAATGCTCGCGCGCCGAGCGGCCGCGGACCAGACTGGGCCATGAGCCGCCGACGAGGATGCAGCGCGGCGCGATCAGGAGGAGTGGCGCCCATGAGCCCGGACACCGCACGCCCGCGACGACTTCGCGTTTCCGCACTGGCGGCAGTGGCCAACCCGTCGTATTCGCGGATCGACACCTGGAATCTGCTTGATGACGCATGCCGTCAGCTCGCCGAGGTGCACCGCGCCGGCCTGGACACCAAGCACCAGGCGGCCCGGGTGAAGCGGCTGCTGGATCGGATCAGCGCCTACGAGCGCTACTGGCTGTTTCCCGGCGCGGCCAAGCTGACCCAGTTCCGTGAATACCTCGCCAGCACGGCCACCGTGTCGCTCACCGAGCATGTATCGCTGGCGGTGCGTCTGCTGTCCGAATACGGCGACCGGGCAGCGCTGTTCGACACCTCGGCACCGCTGGCCGAGCAGGAGCTGGTTGCGCGGGCCAAACAGCAGCAGTTCTACACCGTCCTGCTCGCCGACGACTCCCCACCGCAGACCCCGGAAAGCCTGGCCGAGCATCTGCGGGCGGTGCGCGACTCGTCCGACGACGTGCAGGTCGAGTTGCTGGTGGTGGAAAGCGTCGAGGACGCGATCACCGCGGTGGCGCTCAACGGCGAAATCCAGGCCGCCATCATCCGCCACGACCTGCCGTTGCGTTCCCGCGACCGGGTGCCGCTGATGACCACACTGCTGGGCGCCAACGACGACGCGGTGGCCGCCGACTGCAGCCGCGACTGGGTCGAGTGCGGCCAGTGGATCCGCGAGCTGCGCCCGACGATCGACCTGTATCTGCTCACCGATGAATCGATCGCGGCGGAGACCGAGGACGAACCCGACGTCTACGACCGCACCTTCTATCGGCTCAACGACGTCACCGACCTGCACAGCACTGTGCTCGCCGGTATTCGAAAGCGGTTCGACACACCGTTTTTCGATGCGCTCCGGGCCTACGCATCGGCACCGGTGGGTCAGTTCCACGCCCTGCCGGTGGCGCGCGGCGCCAGTATCTTCAACTCCCGCTCGCTGCAGGACATGGGGGAGTTCTACGGGCGCAACATCTTCATGGCCGAGACGTCATCGACCTCGGGAGGGCTGGACTCGCTGCTGGATCCGCACGGCAACATCAAGTCCGCGATGGACAAGGCCGCCAAGACCTGGAACGCCGACCACACCTACTTCGTCACCAACGGCACCTCGACCGCCAACAAGATCGTCGTGCAGGCGCTGACCCGGCCCGGTGACATCGTGTTGATCGACCGCAACTGCCACAAGTCGCATCACTACGGTCTGGTGCTGGCCGGGGCATACCCGATGTATCTGGACGCCTACCCGCTGGAGCCGTTCGCGATCTACGGGGCGGTGCCACTGGACACCATCAAAAAGGCGCTCCTGGATCTGGAGGCGGCCGGCCAGCTCGACCGGGTTCGGATGCTGCTGCTGACCAACTGCACCTTCGACGGAGTGGTGTACAACCCGCAGCGCGTCATGGAGGAGGTGCTGGCGATCAAGCCGGACATCTGCTTCCTGTGGGACGAGGCGTGGTACGCGTTCGCCACCGCGGTGCCATGGTCGCGGCAGCGCACCGCGATGATCTCCGCCGACCGGCTCGCGACGAAGCTGGCCTCACCCGAGTACGCCCGCGAATATCGGCAATGGCAGGCCTCGATGGACGGAGTCGAGCATGCCGATTGGCGCAACCGCCGACTGCTTCCCGACCCGGACCGCGCCCGGATCCGGGTCTACGCCACCCATTCCACCCACAAGTCGTTGTCCGCGCTGCGGCAGGCGTCGATGATCCACGTGCGCGACCAGGACTTCAATTCGCTGTGCCGCGAGCAGTTCGTCGAAGCATTCCTGACCCACACCTCCACCTCGCCCAACCAGCAACTGCTGGCATCGTTGGACCTGGCCCGCCGCCAAGTCGACATCGAAGGATTTCAGCTGATCCGCGGGGTCTACGACATGGCGCTGGTGTTTCGCCACCGGGTCCGCAAGGACCCGCTGATCAGCAAATGGTTCCGCATCCTGGACGAATCCGACCTGGTGCCCGCCGAGTTCCGCGCCGAAGTCAGCTCGTATCGGCAGGTCCGCCAGGGTGCCCTGGCGGAGTGGAACGAGGCGTGGCGCTCCGATGAGTTCGTGCTCGACCCGACCCGGGTCAGCCTGTTCATCGGGAAGACCGGCCTGAACGGGTACGACTTCCGCGAGAAGATCTTGATGGATCGCTTCGGCATCCAGATCAACAAGACCTCGATCAATTCGGTGCTGCTGATCTTCACCATCGGGGTCACCTGGTCCAGCGTGCACTACCTGCTCAATGTCCTGCGCCGGATCGCCACCGACCTGGACCGGGTGCGGGCAGCGGCCAGCGCCGATGACCGTGCGCTGCAAGACCGCCGGGTAGCCGAGATCACCACGGACCTGCCGCCGTTGCCCGACTTCAGCGAATTCGACACGGCATTTCGCCCCGAGGGTGCCAGCGGGTGCGGCGATATGCGGGCCGCCTTTTACGCCGGGTACGACGAGGCCAGCCGCGAGCACGTGCTGCTCGGTGAGGCCGGTCGCCGCGTCGCCGACGGGCGCGCCCTGGTCTCCACCACGTTCGTGGTGCCCTATCCGCCCGGTTTTCCGGTACTGGTTCCCGGCCAGGTGATCTCCAAGGAGATCCTGTACTTCCTCGCCGAACTCGACGTCAAGGAAATCCACGGCTACAACCCGGAACTCGGGTTGTCGGTGTTCACCGAAGCCGCCCTGACTTCCGTTGACCCTGCGTCCACCAGGGTCCCTACTCGCACTTCGTCACGGTGAGCGCAGAGTCGATCGTGGGGATCAACGCCCCGCGTGTCACGGACTGGTTCGTCGAACACATCGGAGGTGTCTGCCCGCCGTTGCGCTTCGACCCGGTGCCCGGCGGACGATCCAACCTCACCTACATCGTGCGCGACGACGCCGACAACCGCTGGGTGTTGCGCCGGCCGCCGACCGGAAACGTGTTGCCGTCGGCGCACAATGTGCTGCGCGAATGGTCGATTCAACATCGGCTGCAGCACACCGCGATCCCGCTGGCCACCATGGTCGGTCACAGCGACGACCACACGGTGACGGGAGCCGACTTCTATGTGATGGGCTATGTCGAGGGGGTGGTCCTCGACAGCGACGAGGCCGCCGAACGTCTGCCGGTAGCGGTGCGGGCCCAGGCGTCCCGCAATCTCGTCGACAGCCTGGTCGAGATTCACCGAGTGGACTGCAGCACGGAGGAATTCGCCGATTTGCGCCGAGACGGCGGCTACCTGGAGCGGCAGCTGCGCCGGTGGCTCAAGCAGCTCGACGCCGCGGGCAGCACCAACTCGTTGCTGCGGGAGGTGCACGGCCTGCTGAGCCGTAACCCGCCCCCGGAACGCTGGACCGGCATCGCGCACGGCGATTTTCGTCCCGGAAACGCCATCCTCGGGCCAGACGGCACGGTGCGGGCGGTGCTGGACTGGGAACTGTGCGCGATCGGCGACATCCTGGCCGATCTGGGTTGGCTGGTCGCGGTGTGGTCATCGCCTGAGGTGATCGGCTGGGCGCCCGAACCCGAGCGCGGCTTCTGGTCGGTGCAGCAGGTGATCGAGCACTATCAGGCCGCCACCGGACGCGATGTGTCCGACATCGACTACTACCACGCCTTTGCGCTGTGGCGGCTCGGCTGCATCGGGGACGGGGTGGCCCAGCGCTATCGGGCCGGGGTCATGGGTGATGTCGAGGTTGACCTCGAGACGATCTCGCAGCGGCCGACCATGCTGGCGCAGCGGGCCCGCGACCTGCTGGGCTGAGCCGATTTCGCTCAGCACGATTGTTACCGGTGTACCCGGATGGCGGTGGCGCAATAGTGCACCGTCCGCCGCTTTGCGCTGGTAGGAGCCGGGGACCGGCGGCGCAATCCCTGCCACGGCGCCACGGTGGATTGCGCGGACCCGTCGGCGGCAGCGCCACCGACTTAGCGTGTCTGCATGCCCGAGGCCCCACCCGTACCGCTGCCGCGCCGCCCGCGCGCCGACCGGGCCCGGCAGGTCGCCGACGTGCTGCGCCAGCAGATCCACGCCGGCACCTACGACGAGGGTCTGCCCGGCGAGCAGCACCTGGCCGCCGAGTTCTTCGCGTCCCGCAACATCATCCGCGAGGCGCTGGCGGTACTGAAAACCGAGGGTCTCATCGATCGCGGGCCCAAGGTCGGAACGCACGTCATACAGCGCAAGCTCGACCACGGCCTCGACGTGCTCCTCGGCTTGAAGGAAACATTCACCGGCCACGGCGACGTACGCAACGAAGTCCGGGCGGCTGCGGCCGTGTCGGCACCACCGTCGGTGGCGAATCGGCTGCGGTTGCAGCCCGGTGAGCAGGTGGTGCTGATCGAACGGTTGCGGTACCTCGGCGATCTGCCACTGAGCTTGGATGTCACCTACCTGGCGCCGGACATCGGCGCCGCGGTGCTGGCACATCCGCTGGAATCGCATGACCTGTTCCCGCTGATCGAACGGGTCAGCGGGCAACGGCTCGGCGCGGCAGGCCTGGCGTTGGAAGCGATTCCGGCCGATCCGCACGCGGCGACCATCCTGCAGGTTCCCGACGGGGCGCCGTTGCTGATGCTCGAGCGGCTCACCAGCCTCGACGACGGCAGGCCCGTCGACCTCGAATACATCCGGATGCGTGGCGATCGAATCACCATGCGCGGCAACCTGGTAAGGAGCAACCCATGACGCTGGTCAACGGCAGATCCGATGTTCCGGTGACCATCGACGAGTCGCTGTGTGTGCAGGGCTGCACCCTGTGCGTCGAGATCTGCCCGCTGGACTCGCTGGCGATCAACCCCGAGAACGGTAAGGCGTTCATGCATGTCGACGAGTGCTGGTACTGCGGGCCGTGCGCGGCACGCTGTCCCACCGGCGCGGTCACCGTCAACATGCCCTATCTGCTGCGCTGAACCCTCCGATAGCCAGGATGCTTGATGAAAACATTGATCGTTTCGGTGGTGGCCGCCGTCGTCACCGCGAGCTGCTCGCTGGAGTCATTCGCGGCCGGCGGGGCCGTCGACGTGGTGGTGGGCTACCAGTCCAAGACCATCAACACGGTGACCGCCGGCACGCTGCTGCGCGCTCAGGGTTACCTGGAGCACCGTCTTGGCGGCATCACCGCGCGAACCGGAACCAAATACCGGGTGGTGTGGCAGGACTACGACACCGGTGCGCCGATCACCGCGCGAATGGTCGCCGAGAAGATCGACATCGGGTCGATGGGTGACTATCCGATGCTGATCAACGGATCCAGAACTCAAGGCAACCCGCGGGCCCGCACCGAAATCGTCTCGGTGACCGGCTATCAGCCCAGGGGGGCGCTCAACATGGTGGTTGTGGCGCCCGACTCGCCGGCGGTCACCTTGACCGACCTGTCCGGCGCGAAGGTGTCGGCCAGTGTCGGCTCGGCCGGCCACGGAACCCTGGTGCGGGCACTGGCGGGGACCGGAACCGAGGTCGAGGTACTCAACCAGCAGCCTCAGATCGGTGCGTCGGCGTTGGAAGCAGGTCAGGCGCAGGGACTCTCGCAGTTCGTTGCGTGGCCCGGGCTGCTGGTCTATCAGGGCAAGGCCAAATTGCTCTACGACGGGGCCGAGCTGAACTACCCGACGCTGCACGGTGTGGTGGTGCGTCGCAGCTACGCGCGCGAGCACCCCGAAGTGCTCAGCGCATTCCTGCAAGCCCAACTCGACGCCACCGACTTCCTCAACGCCAAGCCGCTGCAGGCCGCCGGCATCGTGGCCGAGGCCAGCGGGCTGCCGCCAGAAGTCGTCTACCTCTACAACGGCCCCGGCGGCACCTCGTTCGACACCACCCTCAAACCGTCGCTGGTGCAGGCGCTGAAGAACGATGTGCCCTACCTGAAGTCGATCGGCCCCTTCGCCGACCTCGACGTCGGTCAGTTCGTCCAGGACCACCCGCTGCGATCGGCCTTCGCCGAACGGCACCGCGACTACGACGCCGCCCGCGAGTCCACCCCGGGACCGGGCGGTGGGGGAGAACTGTGGCTGGAGGGATCGGACACCACAACCAGCCTCGCTGACCCAACTGCGCTGCTGCATGCCGTTGCGGACGCGACCGCACGCGGGGCGCCCGTACGCGCGGCCTACATCCACGACACCGAACTGGGCACCCGCTGGTTCGCCGACAAGGCGGTATGGGTGCGCGACGGTCAACGCTACCTGCCGTTCGACACCGCCGCCGGCGCACGACGCTACCTCGGACAACACCCGGGCACCGTCACCCTGGACTACCAGCGGGCCCTGGCAGGTGCCGCATGACCGCGGTCAGTCTCGGCGCCCCGGTCGCGCTGGACCCGGTCGCCGCCCCGCCGCGCCGAGCACACCGCGCCTGGCGATCGCGGCTGCTGAGACTGCTGGCGGTGGCCACCGCGATCGGAATATGGCAGCTGCTGACCGCCAACCACGTGCGCTTGTGGCTGCGCTTCGACACCCTGCCCACCGCCGGCGATATCGCCGCGGCACTGACCCACCGGCTGCGCACCGGCGAGTACTGGCTGGACCTGGCCCAGTCGCTCGTCCGGATCCTCACCGGCTTCGGACTGGCGGCGGTCGTCGGGGTGGCCGCCGGCATCCTGCTGGGTCGATCCCGGGTGTTCGCCGACGTGGCCGGAACACTCATCGAACTGGTCCGCCCCATCCCGGCCATCGCGGTCGTCCCGGTGGCGATCCTGCTGTTCCCCACCGACGAGGCCGGCATCGTGTTCATCACCTTCCTGGCGGCGTTCTTCCCGATTCTGGTCAGTACCCGACACGCCGTGCGGGCACTGCCCGCGCTGTGGGAGGACTCGGTCCGTACCCAGGGCGGCGGCCGCTGGGATGTGTTGAGCCAGGTCGTCTTTCCCGGTGTCCTGCCCGGCGTGTTCGGCGGCCTGTCCGTCGGCATGGGGGTGGCCTGGATCTGTGTCATCTCCGCGGAGATGATCTCGGGTCGCCTGGGGGTCGGATACCGCACCTGGCAGGCCTACACCGTGCTGGATTACCCGGATGTGTTCGTCGGAATCATCACCATCGGGGCGCTGGGGTTTGCGACCTCGGCGGCGGTGGAAGTCGCGGGACGCCGGCTGACCCGGTGGCTGCCCCGCGGAGAGGAGAGCGTGCGATGACGACAGCGATGAGCCTCGAGTTGGATCGGATCAGGCTGTCCTACAGCACTGCAGCGGTCATCGACGAGTTGAGTCTGGCGGTGCAGCCCGGTGAGATTCTGGTGCTCACCGGCCCATCCGGCTGCGGCAAGTCCACGGTGCTCCGGGCGCTGGCCGGACTGCTGGCACCCGAGGCCGGCCAGGTGCGGGCCGACGGCGCGGTGGTCACCACCACGTCCGCCGAGCGGGCCGTGGTGTTCCAGGACGACGCGCTGTTGCCCTGGCGTTCGGTGCGCTCCAATATCGAACTGGCGTTGCGGCTGCGCGGTGTCCCGCGCGAGAACCGTCGCGCGCAGGCGGAGCGGTGGATCGACGAGTTGGGCCTCACCGGGTTCGGGAACTACCTGCCCAAGAGCCTGTCCGGTGGGATGCGGCAACGCGTTCAGCTGGCCCGAGGCCTGGCCGGGGCACCGCGGGCGGTGATGATGGACGAGCCGTTCGGTGCGCTGGACACCCAGACCCGTTCGGCGATGCAGCGGCTGTTGATCGAGACCTGGACCGCGCACCCGACAACCGTTGTGTTCGTCACCCACGACGTCGACGAGGCGCTGACGCTGGGGGACCGGGTCGCGGTGCTGGGCCGCGCCGGGCAACCGTTGCGGGCCCTCATCGAGGTTCCGCTCCCGCGCGTCGATGTGCCCCGGGTCGCTGCCCGCGCCGAGATACTGGCCGCTCTGCATGATTTGGTGCCCGCATGATGCAGATCCCGGACCTGGAGCCGCTGCGACTGGATTGCGACGTGCTGGTGATCGGCGGTGGCACCGCCGGCACCATGGCGGCGCTGACCGCGGCCGAGAACGGTGCGCAGGTGCTGTTGCTGGAGAAGGCCCATGTGCGGCACTCCGGCGCATTGGCGATGGGGATGGACGGCGTCAACAACGCCGTCATCCCCGGCAAGGCCGAACCCGAAGACTACGTGGCCGAGATCACCCGCGCCAACGACGGAATCATCAACCAGCGCACCGTCTATCAGACCGCCACCCGCGGTTTCGCGATGGTTCAGCGGTTGGAACGTTACGGCGTGAAATTCGAGAAGGACGAGCACGGCGAATACGCGGTTCGTCGTGTTCACCGGTCGGGTTCCTACGTGCTGCCGATGCCGGACGGCAAGGACGTCAAGAAGGCGCTGTACCGGGTGCTGCGGCAGCGCAGCATGCGTGAGCGAATCCGCATCGAGAATCGGCTGATGCCGGTTCGGGTACTGGTTTCCGGCGGCCGCGCGGTGGGGGCCGCTGCGTTACACACGCGCACCGGGGAGTTCGTCGCCGTCGGCGCCAAAGCGGTGATCCTGGCGACCGGGCCGTGCGGGCGGCTCGGGCTCCCGGCCTCGGGATACCTGTACGGCACCTACGAAAACCCGACCAACGCCGGCGACGGCTACTCGATGGCCTATCACGCCGGTGCCGAACTGTCCGGTATCGAATGCTTCCAAGTCAATCCGTTGATCAAGGACTACAACGGTCCGGCCTGCGCGTATGTCGCCAACCCATTCGGCGGATATCAGGTCAACGCGCTGGGGGAGCGGTTCGTCGACTCCGACTACTGGTCCGGGCAGATGATGGCCGAAGTCCGCAGCGAGATCGAATCCGCGCGCGGGCCGATCTATCTCAAGGTGTCCCATCTGCCCGACGAGACACTGGGCGCGTTGGAGAACATCCTGCACACCACCGAACGGCCCACCCGCGGCACCTTCCACGCCAACCGCGGCCACGACTACCGCACCCACGACGTTGAGATGCACATCTCCGAAATCGGGTTGTGTTCCGGGCATTCCGCCTCCGGAGTGTGGGTTGACGAACACGCCCGAACCACGGTGCCCGGCCTGTATGCGGCCGGAGACCTGGCCTGCGTCCCGCACAACTACATGATCGGCGCGTTCGTCTTCGGTGACCTCGCCGGCGCACACGCCGCCTCGACCCTGGCCGAGGTGAGTGCGCCGCAAGATCTTCCGGCCGACCAGCTGGCAGCAGCACATGAGCTGATCTACCGCCCGCTGCACCATCCCGACGGGCCACCGCAGCCGCAGGTGGAATACAAGCTGCGCCGATTCGTCAACGACTACGTGGCACCGCCCAAGACCGCCGCCAAACTGTCCCTGGCCGTGCAGACCTTTGAGCGCATGCGCACTGAGATCGCCCAGCTGGGAGCCCGTACTCCGCATGAGCTGATGCGGGCGGTGGAGGTGTCGTTCATCCGGGACTGCGCCGAACTGGCCGCCCGCTCGTCGCTGACCCGCACCGAATCGCGGTGGGGCCTCTACCACGAGCGCGCCGACCTGCCGGCCCGCGACGATCAGCAATGGGGCTATCACCTCAACGTGCGCAAAACCACCGGCGGCGCCATGGAATTCCTGAAGCGTCCGGTGGCGCCGTATCTGGTGTCGGTACCCGAACTGGACGCCATCCCACCGGCCGACCAGTCCGTGCAGGCGGTGGAGCAGCCGGAGCTGCTGGGTGGGCAGACACCGGCGAGCGCGCGGTCGCGTATCACCGCGGCGGTTGCGGCACAGCCGCCGTCGCCGCGGATCGTCGAAGTCCTGGCGTTGACTGAACCGCTGTTGACGGATCTGGCCGGCTACCTGGCCGACCCGGATCCCAGAGTGCGGCGTACCGCCGTCGACACGGTGACCGAACACACGCCCGACGGCTACACCGCGGCGTTGGTCGACGCCTTGGGTGACGCCGACGCCGCGGTGCGTCGCACCGCTGCGGAGGGCATTCGCGAACTGGTCGAGGTGCTTCCGGATCCGGCGACGGCCGTCGTGCATCTGGGATCACCGGATCCGCTGGTGCGGGCGGCGGTGCTACATCTGCTGGCGGTGCGCCGGGTGGGTGAGCCGGCGCGCTACCGCAGCGCAGTGGCCGACCCCGACCACCGGGTCCGCATCGAGGCGGTGCGGGCGCTGGTCTCCGTCGACGACGCGGCAGGGGTGGCCGCGGCCACCGGCGACAGCAACCGCGAAGTACGGATCGCGGTGGCCAACGCGTTGGCCACCCTGGGCGCCGGGTCCCAGGATGTGCGTGCCCTCAGCGCCGATCCCGATCCGCTGGTGCGAGCCGCGGCCCTGCGAGCGCTCGGCGAAATAGGTTGCGCTGAAGGTGATGTCGTGAGCATTGCGGCGGCGTTGCGGGAGTCGGCGTGGCAGGTACGAGTCGGCGCGGCGCGGGCCCTCGCCGGCGCGGCTGGGCCGCTCGCGATACCCCTGCTGGCGCAGGCGATCGACGACTCACACCTGGATGTGCGCAAGGCCGCGGTGCTGGGTCTGACCCGCTGGGCCGGTACCGATACCGCCGCCCGCGACGCGTTGAGTGCCGCGCTCAAAGACGGCGACGCCGACGTTCGCGCCTACGCCCGCCACGCGCTGGCCGGCGCCCATTGAGAGGTCGGCCAATCACCGGTTCAGGCGGTGATTGTTCGCGACCCGGAATTTCACGACGCGACACCGGCGTGTCGCGTCGTGAAATTCCGACTCGGGTAGCCGCTCGCGCAGGGGCAGTGGCCGAAGTACCCTTACACCCCATGACCGGCGCCTCGGCTAATTCCCGACTGTCCGTGCAGGACTGGGTGCAGGCCGGCTTCCGCGTCTTGGCCGAGGACGGCGTCAAGGCGCTGACCATTGACCGGCTGTGCCGCGCGGTCGGTGCGACCAAGGGCAGTTTCTACTGGCATTTCACCGATATGAAGGCCTACCGCACGGCGCTGGTGGACACCTGGGCTGCGCTACGCGACGAAGACCGCGACGATTTCGACGACCTTGCGGTGCTGCCGCCGCGCCAGCGGCTGATCCGGATGATGACCTCGCTGGTAGGACCGCGGCATTGGATGCTGGAGCGAGCGATGCGGGAATGGGCGCGCTCGGAGGACGCCGTCGCCGCCGCGGTGCGGCTCTCGGATCGGCGGGTGCTGACCGCGGTTCGGCAGGCGTTCCTCGACGATGGCTTCGATGCCGAAGACGCCGACATGCGCGCCAACGCGACGTTCGCCGCCGGTATCGGGTTCCTGCATCTGGCCGGTTCGCGTCCCAGCCCGCGTGCGGTCGGCAGGCGCGAACAGTTCCTCGACTTGATGCTCCGGCGCTGATCGCCGCGCTGCCGAGTGCGCGGCCGACGACCCCTTGCCATACTAAAAGGTATGGTATGGTCCGGAGCGTGATGGCGGCGCCCGGGATCACCGCGGACTTTGTTGCTGCGCTGGCGGAGCGTGCCGGCGACGCCGAACGGCTGCGCCGGCTGCCGCAGGCCACCGTCGATGACTACCGGCGGTCTGGCTTGGCGGCGCTGCTGCTGCCCGCCCGCTACGGCGGCTGCCAGGCGGAGTTCCCGGAGATTCTCGACCCGATCCGGCGGATGGCTCATGGGTGTGCCTCCAGTGCCTGGACGTTGGGCTTCTACACCCTGCACAACTGGATGCTGGCGCTGTTCGGCGAACAGGCCCAGGACGAGGTGTTCGCCGGCGGCCCGGTGCTGTGCCCGGCGCCGCTGGCCCCGACCGGGCGCGGTGTGCCGGCTGACGGCGGAATCAGGTTGAGCGGTCGCTGGTCCTGGGCCACCGGCGTGATGGATGCCGACTGGGTGATGGTGGGTGCGATCTGCGGACCGGACACCGATCCCTATCCGGCGCTGGCGCTGTTACCGGCCGCCGACGTCGAGGTTCACGACGTCTGGCACACCGCGGGCATGTGCGCGACCGGCTCCAACGATGTGACCGTCACCGACGTCTGGGTGCCAGAACATCGGCTGGTCAAGGTGCTCGACGTCTACCGCGGCACCGCGCCAGGTGCCGCCCTGCACGGTGCGGCGACCTACCGCTGGCCGATGGTTCCGGCGCTGGCACTGCTGGCGGCGATGCCGGCGCTGGGCTCGGCCGAATGGACCGTCGATTTGTTTGCCGAGCGGCTCGGCAAGCGGGTGCTGGCCTATTCTGCCGCGGCACAAAAAGATCAGCCCGCCGCCCAGATCCGCCTCGGCGACGCGCGGGTGCGGCTGCGTGCCCTGCACGGACTGCTGGAGCAGACGGTGGCGTCGATCCAGGAGAGCGTCAGCCGCGGTGAACGGTTGGGCCGCCCGGCCCGTGCCGATGCCCGGGCATCCGCCGCGCACATCGTGCACGAATCGCGGGCGGTGATCGGCGATCTGCTGGGCGCCTCAGGTGCCAGCGCGCATTTCCTGGACCATCCGTTGCAGCGGATCAAGCGTGACGTCGACATCATCTGCGGGCATGTGGTCTTCGACTATGACGTCGCCCGCGAACTGGCCGGCGCGCTGGAGGCCGGCGTACCGGTCTCACCCATCGCCATGCTCTGAGACCACCCGCCTCACCGAGTGTGAACTCTGGGCGCAACATCGCAGGAAAAACCGCCACAGCTTCACACTCGGCGGAAGGCTACAGATCCAACGCCCGGTACGTGCGGTGCACGAACTTCGGTTGCGCGGTCTGCAGTTTGGCGATCGACGTATTGCCGGCGATCGCCGCGGCCGCGGTGTCAGCGGCCAGGGTCGGCAAGTTCTGGATCAGATACAACAGGATGAGATCCGCGCTGGGGTCGGCCTGCCACCAGGTGCCGTAGGCTCCCGGCCAGCTGAACGTTCCCTGCCCGCCCCGCCCGAACAACGGCCGTGACTTCTCGGCATCGGTCACCACCGACAGGTTCAGCCCGAACCCGCGGCCCACCCAGAACGGGGCGCCCAGAAACGGGTACCGCTTCTGCTCGGTGGTCAGCCGATCGGTGCGCATCAGCCGCACCGATTCCGCCGAAAGCACCCGCACGCCGTCGAACATGCCGTCGGCCAACAGCATTCGGGCGAAGGACAGATAGTCGTCGGCGGTGGACATCAGCCCGCCGCCGGCCTGGGGGAACGCCGGCGGAGCGATCGGCATCGGGCCCATCACGTCGTGGCGCAGCGAGTTGTCGGCGCCGAGGCTGTACATGGTGGCGGCCCGGCCGCGAGCGGCCGGCGACAGACAAAACCCGGTGTCGGTCATGGCGAGCGGGCCCAGAATCCGCTCCTCGAGCACCTGCTCCAGCGGCTTGCCCTCCAGCCGGGAGATCAGCACCCCGAGCACATCGATGGAGTGGCTGTAGGTCAGCCGGTCCCCGGGCTGATGCGCCAACGGCAACGTGGCGAGCTCGGCGATCCAGGCGTCGGGGCCCCGTCCGAAAGGCAACCGGGCATACGCCCGTGACAGCGGCCCGACGACCGAGAAGCTGTAGGCCAGCCCGCTGCGGTGCGTCATCAGGTCATCGACGGTGATCGTCCGCTGGGCGGGGCAGGTCTTGTCCGGCGGGCCGGCCGCGTTCAGCAGCACCTGCGGGGCGGCGAGTTCGGGCAGCCAATGCGTGATCGGGTCGTCCAGCGCCAGCTTGCCCTCGTCGACGAGGGTCATCGCGGCGGCGACGGTCACCGGTTTGGTCATCGACGCGATCCGGAACAGCGTGTCGCGCTGCATCGGCAGATTAGCCTCGACGTCCCGGTAGCCGATCTCGTTGACCTGCAGGATCTGCCCGTGCTGCCACACGACGGTCACAGCGCCGGCCAGCAGACCGGCATCGCAGGCCTCCTGGATGGAGGCGCGATTGCGGTCGAGAGTCACCGGATCAGGCTAATCGGGATCGACGAAGCCGGGCGCAGTCGGGTCGCCTGTCATTTCCGCCGGGCTAACCGCCGATGCTAAGCTGCCGACCAGTTCGACATCCTTTAACGATCCGTCCCGAGAGGCGGAGAAGGAGGTCAGCGGTCTCGCATGGGCGCTGCAGGTACTGACGACCGGGAATTGATGTCCGCGGCTGACGTCGGTCGCACCATCTCCCGCATCGCGCACCAGATCATCGAAAAGACCGCCCTCGATGGCCCCGACACCGAAGCGCCCCGCGTGGTGCTGCTCGGCATCCCGACCCGCGGCGCCACCCTGGCCGGCCGGCTGGCCGGCAAGATCACCGAATTCTGCGGCGGCCAGGCACCCAACCTGTCCTGGGGTGCACTCGACATCACGCTGTACCGCGACGACCTGATGACCAAGCCGCCCCGGCCGCTGGAGGACACCTCCATCCCGCCCGGCGGCATCGACGACGCGCTGGTGATCCTCGTCGACGACGTGCTGTTCGCCGGCCGCTCGGTGCGGGCCGCCCTGGACGCGCTGCGCGACGTGGGCCGGCCCCGCATCGTGCAGCTGGCGGTGCTGGTCGACCGCGGCCACCGCGAACTGCCGGTGCGCGCCGACTACGTCGGCAAGAACGTGCCGACGGCCCGCGGCGAAAGCGTGCACGTGCTGCTCAGCGAGGACGACGGCCGCGACGGGGTGGTGATCTCACGATGAGCCCACGGCACCTGCTGGCCGCCGGCGACCTGAGCCGCGATGAGGCCACCGCGATTCTCGACGACGCCGACCGGTTCGCGCAGGCCCTGCTGGGCCGTGAGGTCAAGAAGCTGCCGACGTTGCGCGGCCGCACCGTCATCACCATGTTCTACGAGAACTCCACCCGCACCCGGGTGTCGTTCGAGGTGGCCGGCAAATGGATGAGCGCCGACGTCATCAACGTGTCGGCGTCGGGTTCGTCGGTCAGCAAAGGGGAGTCGCTGCGCGACACGGCGCTCACCCTGCGTGCCGCCGGAGCCGACGCGCTGATCATCCGGCACCCGGCCTCGGGTGCCGCGCAGCTGCTGGCCGACTGGACCGCCAGCGGCGACGACGGCCCGGCCGTCATCAATGCCGGCGACGGCACCCACGAGCACCCCACCCAGGCGCTGCTCGATGCGCTGACCATCCGCCAACGCCTCGGCGGCGTCGAGGGCCGACGCATCGTTATCGTCGGCGACATCCTGCACAGCCGGGTCGCCCGTTCCAACGTCCATCTGCTGGCCACCCTGGGCGCCGAGGTGGTGCTGGTCGCGCCGCCGACGCTGCTGCCGGTCGGGGTGGGCGACTGGCCGGTCACGGTCAGCCAGGACTTCGACGCCGAGCTGCCCGCCGCCGACGCGGTGCTGATGCTGCGGGTACAGGCCGAACGCATGAACGGCGGCTTCTTCCCCTCGGCGCGTGAGTATTCGGTGCGCTACGGCTTGTCCGAGCGCCGGCGGACACTGCTGCCCGATCATGCCGTGGTGCTGCACCCCGGCCCGATGCTGCGTGGCATGGAGATCAGCTCCTCGGTCGCGGACTCACCGCAATCGGCTGTGCTACAGCAGGTTTCCAATGGGGTACACGTGCGGATGGCGGTGCTCTTCCATCTGCTGGTGGGGGGCGAGCCCGCAGGGTCGGCGACGGAGGGGGTGGCGTGAGCGTGCTGATCCGCGGGGTGCGGCTCTACGGCGAGGGAGACCGGGTTGACGTCCTGGTCGACGACGGCCAGATCGCCGAGATCGGTGTGGGTCTGGCGGTATCCCGAGCGTCAGCCGCGGACAGCACCGTCATCGACGCCCCCGGGCAGGTGCTGCTACCCGGCTTCGTCGACCTGCACACCCATCTGCGTGAGCCCGGCCGCGAATACGCTGAGGACATCGAAACCGGTTCGGCGGCAGCCGCGCTCGGTGGCTACACCGCGGTGTTCGCGATGGCCAACACCAACCCCGTCGCCGATTCCCCGGTGGTCACCGACCACGTCTGGCATCGCGGCCAGCAGGTCGGCCTGGTCGACGTGCACCCGGTGGGTGCGATCACGGTCGGGCTGGCCGGCACCGAACTCACCGAGATGGGCATGATGGCCGCCGGCGCGGCCCAGGTGCGGATGTTCTCCGACGACGGCGTCTGCGTGGATGATCCGCTGGTGATGCGCCGCGCACTGGAGTACGCCACCGGGCTCGGTGTGCTGATCGCCCAGCACGCCGAAGAACCGCGGCTGACGGTCGGTGCGGTCGCCCACGAAGGGTCCAACGCCGCGCGGCTCGGCCTCTCCGGCTGGCCGCGTGCCGCCGAAGAATCCATCGTCGCCCGCGACGCGCTGCTGGCCCGCGACGCCGGTGCCCGGGTGCACATCTGCCACGCCTCCACGGCCGGAACGGTGGAGCTGCTGAAATGGGCCAAGGGCCAAGGTATCGCGATCACCGCCGAGGTCACCCCGCATCACCTGCTGCTCGACGACTCCCGGCTGGCCGCCTACGACGGCGTCAACCGCGTCAATCCACCGCTGCGCGAAGCCTCCGACAGTCTCGCCCTGCGTCAGGCGCTGGCCGACGGCGTCATCGATTGTGTGGCCACCGATCACGCCCCGCACGCCGAGCATGAGAAGTGCTGCGAATTCTCCGCTGCGCGTCCCGGAATGCTGGGGCTGCAGACCGCGCTGTCGGTGGTGGTGGCCACCATGGTCGTTCCCGGACTGCTCAGCTGGCGGGATGTGGCGCGGGTGATGAGCGAGCGGCCCGCCCAGATCGTGGGCCTGCCCGATCAGGGCCGGCCGCTGGCGGTCGGGGAGCCGGCCAATCTCACCGTCGTCGACCCCGACGCCGGCTGGACGGTGCTGGGTGCCGAGTTGGCGAGCCGGTCGGCCAACACCCCGTTCGAGTCGATGAGCCTGCCTGCCACCGTCACCGCAACGTTGTTGCGCGGCAAGCTGACCGCCCGCGATGGGGGGGTGGTCCGATGAATTCCGGAACGCTGCTCGGGTCGCTGGTCTTCGCCGCCATCCTGGTGGTGCTGATCGCTTTCCTGAGTCACCTGATGTTGCGGGGCTGGCGGAACCGGGCGGCACGCCAGGCCACGCTGATCGGCACCCTGCCAGATGTGCCGGACACGGTCGGGCCGCCCACCGTCGCGGCCACCCGCGGCATGTACATCGGCTGCACGTTGGCGCCCAGTTGGCACGACCGGGTCGCCGTCGGGGATCTGGGCTATCGCACCAAGGCGGTGCTGACCCGCTACCCCGAGGGAATCATGGTGCAACGCAGCGCCGGTCGGCCGATCTGGATCCCGCAGGACAGCATCAGCGCCATTCGCACCGAGCGCGGCATGGTCGGCAAAGCCTTGACATATGACGGAATCCTGGCGATCCGCTGGACGCTGCCGTCCGGCACCGAAATCGACACCGGATTCCGTGCCGACGACCGCGGCGACTATGCCCGCTGGCTGGAGGGGGAGCAATGACCTGCGCCGGCGACGATGCAGAGCAAGCGATGAGGAGGAGCGGCGCCAATGACTAGGGCTGTGCTGGTTCTGGAGGACGGCCGTGTCTTCACCGGAACACCATTCGGTGCGGTCGGCCAAACCCTGGGCGAGGCCGTGTTCTCCACCGGCATGTCCGGCTACCAGGAGACCCTGACCGACCCCAGTTATCACCGGCAGATCGTGGTGGCGACCGCCCCGCAGATCGGCAACACCGGCTGGAACGACGAGGACGGCGAGAGCCGCGGCGAGCGGATCTGGGTGGCCGGCTACGCGGTACGCGATCCCTCGCCGCGGGCCTCGAACTGGCGCGCCACCGGCACGCTCGACGACGAACTGGTCCGTCAGAACATTGTCGGGATCGCCGGCATCGACACCCGCGCCGTGGTGCGCCATCTGCGCACCCGGGGATCGATGAAGGCCGGGGTGTTCTCCGGTGCGGCACTCGCCGACACCGACGAACTGCTGCAACGGGTGCGCGGCCAGCAGCCGATGCTGGGCGCTGACCTGGCGGCCGAGGTGAGCACCGACGCCGGGTACACCGTGCAGCCCCAAGGCGAACACCGGTTCACCGTGGCCGCACTGGACCTCGGCATCAAAACCAACACGCCCCGCAACTTCGCGCTGCGCGGCATCCGCAGCCATGTGCTCCCGTCGTCGGCGACGTTCGAGCAGATCGCCGAGCTCAAACCCGATGGGGTCTTCTTGTCCAACGGCCCCGGTGACCCGGCCACCGCCGACCACATCGTCGGTGTCACGCGCGAGGTGCTCGGAGCCGGAATCCCGCTGTTCGGAATCTGTTTCGGCAACCAGATCCTGGGCCGCGCGCTGGGGTTGTCCACCTACAAGATGGTGTTCGGCCACCGCGGCATCAACATCCCGGTTATCGACCACGCCACCGGTCGGGTCGCCGTCACCGCACAGAATCACGGCTTCGCGCTGGAGGGCGAGGCCGGTCAGCGGTTCGACACCGACTTCGGCCCCGCCGTGGTCAGCCACACCTGCGCCAACGACGGTGTGGTCGAAGGGGTCAAACTCGCCGACGGGCGGGCGTTTTCGGTGCAGTATCACCCGGAGGCCGCGGCCGGACCGCACGATGCGGAGTACCTGTTCGATCAGTTCGCCGACCTGATGGAAGGCGGCCGGTGAACTACTTGCCAGCGAGCGTGCGCAGTTGCACGCCGACACGCCGTGAAATGTGTACAACTGCGCACGCTCGCGGTGAGAAAGGCGGCGAATAATGCCACGCCGGACAGACATCAACCATGTCCTGGTCATCGGCTCCGGTCCGATCGTGATCGGGCAGGCCTGCGAATTCGACTACTCCGGCACCCAGGCCTGCCGGGTGCTCAAGTCGGAGGGCATGGAGGTCAGCCTGGTCAATTCCAACCCGGCCACCATCATGACCGACCCGGAGTACGCCGACCACACCTACGTCGAGCCGATCACCTGGGAGTTCGTCGAAAAGGTCATCGCGCAGCAGGCTGAGCGCGGCAACAAGATCGACGCCGTGCTGGCGACCCTGGGCGGGCAGACCGCCCTGAACACGGCGGTCGCCCTGCATGAGAACGGGGTGCTGGAGCGCTACGGCATCGAGCTGATCGGCGCCGACTTCGAAGCCATTCAGCGCGGTGAGGACCGCCAGCGGTTCAAAGACATCGTCGCCAAGGTCGGCGGCGAATCCGCCCGCAGCCGGGTGTGTTACACGATGGACGAGGTCACCGAGACGGTCACCGAGCTGGGGCTGCCGGTGGTGGTGCGCCCGTCGTTCACCATGGGCGGGCTGGGGTCGGGGCTGGCCCACAGCATCGAGGAACTCGAGCGGATGGCCGGTGCCGGGCTGGCCGCCTCGCCGAGCGCCAACGTGCTGATCGAGGAGTCGATCTACGGCTGGAAAGAGTACGAGCTCGAGCTGATGCGCGACGGCCGCGACAACGTGGTGGTGGTGTGTTCGATCGAGAACGTCGACCCGATGGGCGTGCACACCGGCGACTCGGTGACCGTGGCGCCGGCGATGACCCTGACCGACCGGGAATATCAGCGGCTGCGTGACCTGGGTATCGCGATCCTGCGTGAAGTCGGCGTCGACACCGGCGGCTGCAACATCCAGTTCGCGGTCAACCCCAAAGACGGCCGGCTGATCGTGATCGAGATGAACCCGCGGGTGTCGCGGTCGAGCGCGCTGGCCTCCAAGGCCACCGGCTTCCCGATCGCCAAGATCGCCGCCAAGCTGGCGATCGGCTACACCCTCGACGAGATCCTCAACGACATCACCAAGGAGACCCCCGCCTGTTTCGAGCCCACCCTGGACTACGTGGTGGTCAAGGCACCGCGGTTCGCGTTCGAGAAGTTTCCCGGCGCCGACCCGACGCTGACCACCACGATGAAGTCGGTGGGTGAGGCGATGTCGTTGGGCCGCAACTTCGTTGAGGCCCTCGGCAAAGTGATGCGGTCGCTGGAGACCAGCCGGGCCGGGTTCTGGACCGAGCCGGACCCCGCAGGAGATTCAGCCGATGTTGTCCTCGATCGGCTACGCACGCCGACCGAGGGCCGGCTTTACGACGTCGAACTGGCGCTGCGGCTCGGTGCCGGCGTCGAGCAGGTGGCCGAGGCCTCCGGCATCGACCCGTGGTTCGTCGCGCAGGTCTGGGAATTGGTGGAGCTGCGCGCTGAGCTGCTGGACACCGCGGTGCTCGGTGAATCACTGTTGCGGCGGGCCAAGTACTACGGGCTCTCGGATCGCCAGATCGCGGCGCTGCGGCCGGAACTCGCCGGTGAAGACGGGGTGCGAATCCTGCGCCAGCGCCTGGGCATCCATCCGGTGTTCAAGACGGTGGACACCTGCGCGGCGGAATTCGAGGCCAAGACGCCCTATCACTACAGCACCTTCGAACTCGATCCGGCCGCCGAGACCGAGGTCGCCCCGCAGACCGACAAACCCAAGGTGCTGATCTTGGGCTCGGGGCCCAACCGCATCGGGCAGGGCATCGAATTCGACTACAGCTGCGTGCATGCGGCGACGACGCTGAGCCAGGCCGGCTTCGAGACCGTGATGGTCAACTGCAACCCGGAGACGGTGTCTACCGACTACGACACCGCCGACCGGCTGTACTTCGAGCCGCTGACCTTCGAGGACGTGCTCGAGGTGTACTACGCCGAGGCGCAGTCCGGCTCCGGCGGTCCCGGTGTCGTCGGGGTGATCGTGCAGCTGGGTGGGCAGACCCCGCTGGGGCTGGCGCAGCGGCTCGCCGACGCCGGGGTGCCGATCGTGGGTACCAGCCCGGAGGCGATCGACCTGGCCGAGGATCGTGGCGCGTTCGGTGACGTCCTGACCAATGCCGGGCTGCCGGCGCCGCGGTTCGGCACCGCAACCAGTTTCGAGCAGGCGCGCCGGATCGCCGCCGAGATCGGCTATCCGGTGTTGGTCCGCCCCTCCTACGTGTTGGGCGGTCGCGGCATGGAGATCGTCTACGACGAGGAAACGCTGAAGGGATATATCACCCGGGCTACCCAGCTGTCCCCGGAGCACCCGGTGCTGGTCGACCGGTTCCTCGAGGACGCCATCGAGATCGACGTCGACGCGCTGTGCGACGGCACCGAGGTGTACATCGGCGGCATCATGGAGCACATCGAGGAGGCCGGAATCCATTCCGGCGACTCGGCTTGCGCGCTGCCGCCGGTCACGTTGGGCCGCACCGACATTGAGAAGGTCCGTCGCGCCACCGAGTCCATCGCCCATGGCATCGGTGTGGTGGGGCTGCTCAACGTGCAGTACGCGCTCAAGGACGACGTGCTCTACGTGTTGGAAGCCAACCCGCGGGCCAGCCGCACGGTGCCGTTCGTGTCCAAGGCGACCGCGGTGCCGCTGGCCAAGGCGTGCGCCCGAATCATGCTGGGCACCAGCATCGCTCAGCTGCGCACCGAGGGCATACTGGCGCCGAGCGGTGATGGGGCGGCGGTCGCGGCGGACGCCCCGGTCGCGGTCAAGGAAGCGGTACTGCCGTTCCACCGGTTCCGGACAGCCGACGGGTCCGGTATCGACTCCCTGCTGGGTCCGGAAATGAAATCGACCGGCGAAGTGATGGGGATCGACCGCGACTTCGGCAGCGCGTTCGCCAAGAGCCAGACCGCCGCCTACGGGTCGCTGCCGCGGACGGGGGCGATCTTCGTATCGGTCGCCAACCGCGACAAGCGCTCCCTGGTGTTCCCGGTCAAGCGATTGGCCGACTTGGGGTTCCGGGTGATGGCCACCGAGGGCACCGCGGAGACGCTGCGACGCAACGGTATCCCCTGCGAGGTGGTGCGCAAACACTTCGAGGACGCGACCCCGGACCGTCCGGCGATGTCGGCGGTCGATGCGATCAAGGCCGGCGAGGTGGACCTGGTGATCAACACCCCGTACGGCAACTCCGGTCCGCGACGTGATGGCTACGAGATCCGCTCGGCGGCCGTCGCGAAGAACATCCCCTGCGTGACCACCGTGCAGGGGGCATCGGCCGCCGTCCAGGGCATCGAGGCGGGCCTGCGCGGCGACATCGGGGTCCGCTCACTGCAGGAACTGCACCAGACGATCGGGCCGCGCTAGCCGTGGCCGGCTTCGGCGCCCGGCTAACCGAGGCGAGGGCTCGCCGCGGTCCGCTGTGCCTGGGCATCGATCCGCACCCGCAACTGCTGCAGGCCTGGAACCTGCCGGTGTCTGCCGACGGCCTGGCGGCGTTCTGTGACATCTGTGTCGAGGCGTATTCCGGGTTCGCGATCGTCAAGCCGCAGGTCGCGTTCTTCGAGGCGTACGGTGCCGCCGGCTACACCGTGCTGGAACGCACCATGGCTGCCCTGCGGGAAGCCGGGGTGCTGGTGCTGGCCGACGCCAAGCG
Organism: Mycobacterium sp. NGS50; assembly: GCF_059812545.1. Taxonomy (NCBI): domain Bacteria; kingdom Bacillati; phylum Actinomycetota; class Actinomycetes; order Mycobacteriales; family Mycobacteriaceae; genus Mycobacterium; species Mycobacterium sp. NGS50. Next base: position 99,810 of record NZ_JCALCW010000015.1, on the reverse strand, counting down.
CGGCGACATCGGGTCGACGATGGCGGCCTACGCCGCGGCCTGGGCCGGGGACTCACCGCTGGCCGCCGACGCGGTGACGGCGTCGCCCTATCTCGGGTTCGGTGCGTTGCAACCGCTGCTGGACGCCGCGGCCGCCCACGGCCGCGGGGTATTCGTGCTGGCGGCGACCTCCAACCCCGAGGGCGCCAGCGTGCAACGCGCCCAGGCCGGTGATCGCAGCGTCGCGCAGGCGATCGTCGACGAGGCGGCGGCCGTCAACCGGGCCGCGCACCCCGAACCGGGTTCGGTCGGCGTCGTCGTCGGCGCCACCCTGACCGAGGCACCCGACCTCAGCGCGCTCGGCGGTCCGGTGCTGATGCCCGGCATCGGCGCCCAGGGCGGCCGGCCGGAAACCCTGACCGGATTCGGCGCACCGCTGAGCCTGCTGCTGCCCGCGGTGTCCCGCGAGGTGCTGCAGGCCGGTCCCGACGTTTCGGCGCTGCGAACGGCGGGGGAGCGGATGCGCGACGCGGTAGCCTTCCTGGCCTGACCGGCCGTCTGGTCCGGACCGGGCCGATCGGGGAGGGAGCAGCCACGATCGATCGAGGCCTGTGCGGGTGCCGCGGTGTCGCCGACGGCCCCCGCACAGGCATTCGAACCGCGGTTACCAGCCGAAGTTGCCGTGCCCGCCGGTATTGGTGCCGGCCTCGCCGCCGAAGGGGCCGAGGTTGACGTTGCCGTTGTTGTTCTCGCCGGCGCCGCCGCCGATGCCGTCGGGACCGAGGTTGGCGCCGCCGCCGGTGCCGGTGTTGTAACCGCCGCCGAAGGGACCCAGGTTGACGTTGCCGCTGTTGTTCTCGCCGGCGCCGCCGCCGATGCCGTCGGGACCGAGGTTGACGCCGCCGCCGGTGCCGGTGTTGTAACCGCCGCCAAAGGGCCCCAGGTTGACGTTGCCGCTGTTGTTCTCGCCGGCGCCGCCGCCGATGCCTTCCGGACCGACATTGAAGCCGCCGTTGGTGCCGGTGCTGGCACCGCCGCCGAAGGGACCCAGGTTGGCATCGATCTCGCTGTTGCTGCCGGCTCCGCCGCTCACCTCACCGTCCGGATCGGCGCTGGCCACACCGACGCCGAAGCCGCCGAGCGACAGAACCGTCGCCGCCGCCAGCACCCATCGGCCAGGATTGCCCGTCATCGTCATCAATTCCCACTTCCGCTACCGAACAGGTATTCAGCGGAAACGCTCATAGACATACCCCCCGCTTTAGTACCCCCCGGGGTGGACCATCCACCCCGGGCAAACCTTATGCAGGTAACCAGCACACCGCAAATTCTCATTTCGCTTAACTGAAGCTGGCAATTCACCGAGTTCCTTGCCTTCCGCCGTCGGCACGCCCGCCGTTAGCGCTGATTATCGCAGCAAAATCTCAGGATGTATGGGCGTCAGGCTGCATGCAGATGAAAGTCCTATTCGATCACTGGGGGGCAGCCAGAAGAAATTCATCCCACTCGTTCGCTAAGACAATGCGCCGACAGGAAAGGGGGAATTCGTCCGCCGGAACTGTTCGGCAGCTGAATTCTCCGCCGGTGATCGCGGCCGGTTATGCCGGCGTCCGAATTAAGCGGGCTGCCAGCATCGGTGCCACGGTAGATCGGGCCGACCGCGGCCTCAGGTGGTACTCGATGACGGCACGACGGCGTTGTCGGGCGGCGTCGCATCCGCACCGGGCCGAGCCGCCTCAGGCCGTCCGCGTCGTACGTGTCGCGGCTTCGCCCCGGGTTTTGCGGCCCAAACGGCCCTACTACGCACCGTCGTTCTACGCCCTGTCGTCGCCGGCGACGGGCGGCGGACGCGCGCGACACGCTCGGTCATCTCTAAGAGATGACTAACGGGCGTGCGTCCGGGTGCTCGATCACCGCTGACGCCCTCGCCGAACGTCGCCGGATGGACGTCTCCGTGCGTCGAGCAGCCAAACCTCCTGATAGAACGGGTATTCCGGGCAAAAGGTCGGCAGCCGACGGCGTGCCGGCGGCGGCGTTGCGAGTCACCCCGGCCGGTGCCGGTTGCCCCGCACGCTGGGCATTTGTGGCGTGAAGGAGGGGGTGGGGTTAGATTTCGTCAGCGGGGGTGGGTACGGTCATCGTCGCTGGCTGGAGTACCCGGCCGAGACAAATAAACATCGATGCGAATCGATGATGATGAGGAGGAATCGTGGCCCTTCCCCAGTTGACCGATGAGCAGCGCGCGGCCGCGTTGGAGAAGGCTGCTGCCGCACGTCGGGCGCGAGCCGAGCTCAAGGACCGGCTCAAGCGTGGTGGCACCAACCTCAAGCAGGTGCTGAAGGACGCCGAGACCGACGAGGTCTTGGGCAAGATGAAGGTTTCGGCACTGCTCGAGGCCCTGCCCAAGGTCGGCAAGGTCAAGGCGCAGGAAATCATGACTGAGCTGGAGATCGCCCCCACCCGCCGGCTGCGCGGCCTGGGCGACCGTCAGCGCAAGGCCCTGCTGGAAAAGTTCGACTTTTCCTGACCGGCTCGCAGGAGTCCCGGTGAATCCGGGCGCGAGATCGGACGGCGAAAGCCACCACCGGACGAGGTCGGCCGGTACAGCACGGGTGATCGTGCTGTCCGGCCCCTCGGCGGTCGGCAAGTCGACCGTGGTCGGCTGCCTGCGGGAGCGCATTCCCGACCTGTATTTCAGCGTGTCGGTGACCACCCGCGACCCGCGGCCCGGTGAGGTCGACGGCGTGGACTATCGCTTCGTCAGCGCGGACACGTTCGCCCAGCTGATCGACCAGAACGAGCTGCTGGAGTGGGCCGAGATTCACGGCGGATTGCATCGCTCCGGGACGCCGGCCGAGCCGGTTCGTGCGGCCGCCGCCGCTGGACGCCCGGTGCTCATCGAGGTCGACCTGGCCGGGGCGAGGGCCGTCAAGAAGGCGCTTCCGGAGGCCGTCACGGTGTTCCTGGCGCCGCCGAGCTGGGCGGCGCTGGAAGACAGACTGGTCGGCCGGGGCACCGAGACCCCCGAGGTGATGCAGCGCCGTCTGGCCACCGCTCGCGCCGAGCTGGCGGCCCAGGGTGACTTCGACGAGGTCGTCGTCAACGCCCGATTGGAGACTGCCTGCGCAGAATTGGTATCCTTGCTGGTGGGAACCGCGCCGAACACGGCGTAATCGCCCCGGACCATACTCCACCAGCACTAAATCTCAGATCTAGCTCGACAGCCCACCCGGCAGGAGAATATCTACGTGAGCACCTCGCAGACCGCCGAACACTTCGATGCCTCGGTCGGTGGCTACGACACGCCGCTGGGCATCACCAACCCGCCCATCGACGAGCTGCTGGAACGCGCGTCGAGCAAGTACGCGCTGGTCATCTACGCGGCCAAGCGGGCCCGCCAGATCAACGACTACTACAACCAGCTCGGCGACGGCATCCTGGAGTACATCGGCCCGCTGGTCGAGCCGGGACTGCAGGAGAAGCCGCTGTCCATCGCGATGCGCGAGATCCACTCCGACCTGCTCGAACACACCGAAGGCGAGTAGAGGGTTAGGGGCGCGATGAGCGTCCGGCGCTGCGATTTCTGCGAGCCGTCGTGAGCGACCGCAAGCGGATCGTGGTCGGCGTCGCCGGTGGCATCGCCGCTTACAAGGCGTGCACCGTGGTCCGCCAGCTGGCGGAGGCCGGACATTCAGTACGGGTCATCCCCACCGAGTCGGCGCTGCGTTTCGTCGGCGCCGCCACCTTTGAGGCACTCTCGGGCCACCCGGTGCACACCGGGGTGTTCGAGGACGTGCCGCGCGTTCCGCACGTTGCCATCGGCCAGCAGGCCGATCTCGTCGTGGTGGCACCCGCGACCGCGGACCTGCTGGCCCGCGCGGTTGCCGGGCGTGCCGACGACCTGCTGACCGCGACCCTGCTGACCGCGCGATGCCCGGTGCTGTTCGCGCCGGCGATGCACACCGAGATGTGGCTGCATCCGGCCACCCAGGACAACGTGGCCACGCTGCGCCGCCGCGGTGCGGTGGTGCTGGAACCGGCCGCCGGCCGGCTCACCGGCACCGACAGCGGCGCCGGCCGGTTACCCGAAGCCGAGGAGATCGTCACCCTCGCCCACCTGCTGTTGGAGCGCTCCGACGCCTTGAGCTACGACCTCGCCGGTCGCAAGGTGCTGGTCACCGCGGGTGGCACCCGCGAACCGATCGACCCGGTCCGCTTCATCGGCAACCGCAGCTCCGGCAAGCAGGGCTACGCGGTGGCCCGGGTCGCTGCTCAGCGCGGTGCCGACGTGACGTTGATCGCCGGGCACACCGCCGGGCTCATCGACCCTGCGGGGGTCGACGTGATTCATGTCAGCTCGGCGCAGCAGTTGCACGACGCGGTCACCAAGCGTGCCCCCGAGGCGCACGTGCTGGTGATGGCTGCCGCTGTCGCCGACTTCCGGCCCGCCCAGGTGGCCTCGGCCAAGATCAAGAAGGCGCCGGGAGAAACCGCCGCGGCGCCGACGATCGAGCTGGTCCGCAACGACGACGTGCTGGCCGGGGCGGTGCGAGCCCGCACCGAGGGCCAGCTGCCCAACATGCGGGCCATCGTGGGGTTCGCCGCCGAGACCGGCGACGCCCAGGGCGATGTATTGTTCCACGCGCGGGCGAAGCTGATCCGTAAGGGATGCGACCTCCTGGTCGTCAACGCCGTCGGGGACGGCAAGGCGTTCGAGGTGGACCACAACGACGGATGGCTGCTGACCGCCGATGGCGCCGAGTCAGCGCTCGAGCACGGATCGAAGACGTTGATGGCGAGCCGTATCGTGGACGCCATCGTCACGTTGCTGGACGGACACAGCGGGTAGGGGACCCGATGGGCTGGGCGGGGACCCGGTGACAATACAATTCGCCTGGCCAATTTCGGCTGGGTGTAAAACTGGAAGGACCAGGTAGTGAGCGAAAACGGTCGGCTGTTCACCAGTGAGTCGGTGACCGAGGGGCATCCCGACAAGATCTGTGACGCGATCAGTGACTCGGTTCTGGATGCGCTGCTGGCGCAGGACCCCCGCTCACGTGTCGCGGTCGAGACGTTGGTGACCACCGGGCAGGTGCATGTCGTCGGTGAGGTCACGACCACCGCCAAGCAGGCGTTCGCCGACATCACCAACACGGTGCGGGAACGCATTCTCGAGATCGGGTACGACTCGTCGGAGAAGGGCTTCGACGGCGCGACCTGCGGCGTCAACATCGGCATCGGTGCCCAGTCGCCCGACATCGCCCAGGGTGTGGACACCGCCCACGAGGCGCGTGTCGAGGGCGCGGCGGACCCGCTGGACGCTCAGGGCGCCGGCGACCAGGGGCTGATGTTCGGCTACGCGATCAACGACACCCCGGAGCTGATGCCGCTGCCGATCGCCCTGGCACACCGGCTGGCCCGGCGGCTGACGGAGGTCCGCAAGACCGGCGTGCTGGGCTACCTGCGCCCGGACGGCAAGACCCAGGTCACCGTGCAGTACGAGGACAACATCCCGGTCCGGCTGGACACCGTCGTGCTGTCCACGCAGCACGCCGACGGCATCGACCTGGACAACACCCTGGCCCCGGACATCCGGGAGAAGGTGGTCAACACCGTGCTCGCCGAGCTCGGACACGACACCATGGACACCTCCGACTTCCGGCTGCTGGTCAACCCGACCGGCAAGTTCGTGCTGGGCGGACCGATGGGCGACGCGGGTCTGACCGGCCGCAAGATCATCGTCGACACCTACGGCGGCTGGGCCCGCCACGGCGGCGGCGCGTTCTCCGGTAAGGACCCGTCCAAGGTGGACCGCTCGGCGGCGTACGCGATGCGCTGGGTGGCCAAGAACGTGGTCGCCGCGGGCCTGGCCGACCGGGTCGAGGTGCAGGTCGCCTACGCGATCGGCAAGGCCGCCCCGGTCGGGCTGTTCGTGGAGACGTTCGGCAGCGAGTCGGTGGACCCGATCAAGATCGAGAAGGCCATCGGCGACGTGTTCGACCTGCGGCCCGGTGCGATCGTTCGCGACCTGAACCTGCTGCAACCGATCTACGCGCCGACCGCCGCCTACGGGCACTTCGGCCGCACCGACGTCGAGCTGCCGTGGGAGCAGCTGAACAAGGTCGACGACCTCAAGCGCGCGATCTAGTTCCCGCGCTCCCGCGCCGCGAGCGTGTGCAAATGTAGCGGCGACACGCCGCTGCTGCCGGCATCTTGTGCACGCTGAGGGTGGATGCGACGTCGGATTTGCTGTCCGCCACGGCTGTCACCAACCGTTAGGTTCGATGGGTGACTGTTGCACTGCAGCTCGGCGGGCTTGCCGATGTGCGCGACGCGCGCCGGGCATTGTTGGCGGTGCTGCAGCCTTGGCCACAGCGGGCGGTGCTTTACCTCGTTCCGGCGTTCATGGCGGCATTCCCGGTGATGACACCGCTGCTGGTTTCCAGCTTCGGCGGCGGGGCCGTATTGATCATCCTCGGCGTGGGGATCATGATGCTGGCCCTCATCATCGTGGTCCGGTTATCGTCACGCGCTGACCGGCCACTGCGCCCGCATGTGCTGCACCTGTTCTCCCGCCGGGTCACGGTCGTCGAGACGGTGCTGGCCGCGTTTCTGGTGGTCGCGATGTTGGCCTGGTGGGTGCTGTTCCGCTACCTCGAGCTGCCGTCGTGGAGTTTCGGGGTGTCGGTGTTTTTCCTCCTGGTGGGGTTCGTGCCCTCCCTATATGCCGTCGCCTGGCGCATCGATCCGTATGGCATCGACAGCCCCTTGCTGCGGGACATCCCCGATCACCCGGCGGGCCTGGATGCGGTGATCGGGCCCCGGGCGTCGCTGATGGCGTGCGCCGCGCTGGCCGCCGTCGGCCAGGTGGGCGCCGGGTTACTGGCCCGCACGCTGCGGGTCAGCCAACATGACCTCGGCCCGCTGACCGCGGAACTTGTTCGCGGCCAATACATTGTCGTGTACCCGCAGGGGAGTGAATGGTGGTTCGGGCTCACCCCCGCCGGGCGGTTCGCCTACCGCCGCCACCTGCGTGCCCTGCTGTCGGAGGGGGCGCCATGATGTGGGCGACCATCGGTCAAATCGCGCTGATCAGCTTCTTGGTCATCGCAGCGGGTGTCGTATCGGTCGTGTTCCTGCGCGGCATACTGACCCGGGGGCTTCCCGACCGTCGGTCCGACGACGGCACGCGGGCCTACCGCGAGGCCATCGGCGGACCCCGCCCGCACGCCCCGCGGCCGCAGTGGGCGGAGGATGCGGACGACGACCCGCGGGCTACGCCGTGAACCGGTAGTCGTCGAGAGCGAAACGCCGGCTGTGCCACACCGCTTCCACCGTGGTGGTGGGCCGCAGCGGCACGTCGCCGTTCTTGTCGAAGTAGTAGCTGTTGGCCTGCCGGCAACTGTCCTGCCAGAACACCTGCCGGTGCCGCATCCGCATCATGTCGGCGAAGTAGCGGTCGTTGGCTTCGGCGGTCACCTCCACCCGCGTCGCCTGCTCGCGCTGGGCGCGGGTCAGGCACCGCAGGATGTGATGGGTCTGGGCCTCGATCAGCGCGAAATACGACGATCCCACGTAGCCGTACGGCCCGAACACGCTGAACAGGTTCGGGAAGCCGGGAATGCTGACACCCTCGTAGGCCTGCAGACGGTGCTCGTCCCAGAACCGGCTCAATGACTGTCCGCCCCGCCCGGTGATGGTGAAGGTGGGCAGGCTGTCGGTGTCCATCACCTTGAAACCGGTCGCCAGGATCAGCACGTCGACATCGTGGGCGTCACCGGCGGTGGTGGCGATCCCGGTGCGGGTGATCGTGGCGATCGGATCGGTCACCAACCGCACGTTCTCCCGGTTGAACGTGGACAGGTAGCTGTTGTGAAAGCCGGGGCGTTTGCAGCCAACCGCGTAGCGCGGGGTGAGCTGATCGCGCACCTCCGGGTCGTGGACCTGCTGGCGCAGGTAGGACTTGCCGTACTTGGCGGCCTGTCTGGCCAACGGGAAGACGGTGAAATACTGCGCCGAAATCGGGAAGGTCAACTCGACGTAGGCCTGGCTGAGCACCCGTTGCAGCGCCTTGCCGCCCGGGATCCGCATCGCCCAGCGAGCCGGCGCCGGCAACGGCACATCGAATTTGGGGAAACACCAGATCGGGGTCCGTTGAAACACGGTGAGCTGCTCGACGATCGGCGCGATCTCCGGGATCACCTGTACCGCCGAGGCACCGGTGCCGATGATGGCGACGCGCTTGCCGGCCAGGTTCTGGTCGTGATCCCAGCGGGCGGTGTGCATGGTGACCCCGGCAAAGCTGTCCACGCCGTCGATGTCGGGTGACTTCGGTTCGGTCAGCACCCCGCTGGCGTTGATAAGGAACCGCGCGGTCACCGATGCGCCGGTGTCCAGCTGCACCCGCCACAGATCATTCGCCTCGTCGAAGGCGGCGTTGAGCACCCGGGTGCTGAACCGGATCCGCGAGCGCAGGCCGTACTTGTCGACGCAATGTTCGGCGTAGGCCTTCAGCTCACGGCCCGGGGCGTAGGTGCGCGACCAGTGCGGGCTCTGCTCGAACGAGAACTGGTAGGAGAACGACGGAATGTCCACGGCGATGCCGGGATAGGTGTTCCAGTGCCAGGTGCCGCCGACACCGTCACCGGCCTCGATGAGCAGGTAATCGCCCAGCCCGGCGCGGTCGAGTTTGATCGCGGCCCCGATCCCGGAGAAGCCGGCGCCAACGATCAGCGTGTGGTGGTCGGGAACCTCGCTCACATCCACGTCGCCAGTGTGCGCCGAGCAGACACAAAGTCGCACATTTCTGCTCCGACACGTGCGATTTTGTGTCTGGTCGCGGGCGCGAAGCGCGTTTAGGGGTGCAGGGCCGCTTTCAGCGCGGCGACCCCGCGGGCGGTGGCTTCCGCGCATGCCGGCGCCACCAGCGCCAGGCTGATGAATCCGTGCACCATCGTCGGCTCGTTGCGCAATTCGACGTCGACCCCCGCCGCGCGCAGCAGCTCCGCGTAGCGGGCGCCGTCGTCGCGCAGCGGGTCGTGGTCGGCTGTGCCGATGTAAGCCGGTGGCAGCCCGGTGAAGTCGGTGGCGTTGGCCGGTGCGAGCGTGGCGGGCAGTGCCGCCGGGTTCTCGCGGATGTCGATCCCCGGCAGGTACCAGGCCAGGAACGCTTCGATGACGTCGGTGTCCAGGATGGGGGCGTCGGCGTTCTCGGTGAACGACGGCAGCGACAGATCACCGGTGGTCGAGGGGTACCAAAGCAGTTGGAACGTCAGCGCCGGACCGCCGTTGTCACGGGCCAACTGCGCCATCACCGCCGAGATATTGCCGCCCGCGGAATCACCGGCAACAGCGATCCGATCCGGGTCGCCGCCCAGTTCAGCCGCATGCTCACCGACCCACTGCAAAGCGGCCCAGCAGTCGTCGATCCCGGCCGGGAACGGATGCTCGGGGGCCAGCCGGTAGTCGACCGACACCACGATCGCCTCGGCGCCCACCGCGTGCGCCCGGGCCACCGGGTCGTGGGTGTCCAGGTCACCGATCGACCAGCCGCCGCCGTGGTAGAAGACCACCACCGGTAGGCCCTGGTGCGCGTCGATCGGCGGCCAATAGATGCGGACCGGAACCTCAGACGCGATGGTGCGCTCCTCGATCCGCATCTGCGGCAATATCTCCGGAGGAGCCTGCAGCTGGCGAAGCTTCGCCCGCGCGACCTCCACCCCGTCGGCGGCGGTGAACGTCATCGGTACCGCGTCCAGCACCGCTTTGAGGGTGGGGTCGATCTCGGATCGGGTGGTCGGCGATTCAGTCATCTGCCCACCGTAAGCCTCGCTGCCGGCTCAGTCGTGCAGCGCGGCGCGCAGGGCGGCCAGCCCGCGGTCGGTGGCCTTGGTGGCGGCGGGCACCACACCCGCGTAGCCCAGGTAGCCGTGCACCAGCGTCTGCGCGTTATGCAGCTGCACCGGCACCCCGGCGGCAGCCAGCAGCTCCCCGTAGCGGAGTCCGTCGTCGCGCAGCGGGTCGTAGCCGGCGACCGCGATATAGGCCGGTGCCAGCCCGGCGAAGTCGGTGGCCCGCCCCGGTGCCATCAGCGGTGGCGGATTGCTCAGATCGACTTCGCCGGCGTAGTAGCGGGTGAATCCGGCCACCGCTTTGCGGTCGAGGATCGGTGCTTCGGCGTTCTCACTGAACGACGGCAGCGATGCGTCGTACATGGTGCCCGGGTACCACAGCAGCTGAAACACCGGCGCCGGCCCGCCGTCATCGCGGCACTGTTGCGCGATGACCGCCGACAACGTGCCGCCCGCGGAGTCGCCGGCCACGGCCAGCCGGGTGGGGTCGGCGCCCAATTCGGCGGCGTGGGCGAACACCCACTGCAGCGCGGCCCAGCTGTCGTGCACCGCCGCCGGGAACGGGTGCTCGGGTGCCAGCCGGTAATCGACCGACACCACCACCGCGTCGGCGCCGACGGCGTGCAGGCGGGCGGTGCCGTCGTGGGTGTCCAGGCTGCCGGCCACAAAACCGCCGCCGTGGAAGAACACCACCACCGGTCTGGTGAGGTCGTCGTCGGCGGGCCAGTAGACGCGCACCGGGATGTCGCCGCCGGGGCCGGGGATCACCCGGTCGTGGCTGCGCAACTCGGGGTGGACCGGGCGGCGGGGCAGGTCGGCCAGCTGCCGGCGTGCGACCTCGACACCTTCGTCGGTGGAGAACCGAAACGGCACCGCGTCCAGTACCTTCTGCAGAATGGCGTCGACGGGCGGTTTGTCACCGGAAACAGACATGGCAACACCGTACGCACCCCGGATGGTGGCGGGCCCCTGGCTGGCCGCCGGCTGGGCCGGTGCGGGCTACGGGATCTTTCTGACGGTGATCGCGCTGCACGCCGCGCCCGGCGCCGACCTGACCGGACAGTGGAGCCTGCAGCCGGAATTCAAGGCGTCGATGGCGGTACTGCTCACCGTGGCCGCTGCCGCGCATCCGATGCTGGCCGAGCGGCGCTGGTTGATGGCGGCGCTGGCGTTCTCCGCACTGGGGGACCTGCTGCTGGCGATTCCGTGGTGGGAGATGTCGTTCGTGTGCGGTCTGGGCGCCTTCCTGGCGGCCCACCTTTGCTACCTGGGTGCGCTGATTCCCCTGGCGGCGCCGACCCGGGGACGACTCGTCGCCGTCACGGTGACGATCGCGGCCTGCCTGGCTCTGCTGGTCTGGTTCTGGCCGGGTCTGGTCCGCGAGGGGCTGGTCGCGCCGGTGATCGTCTACATCGGGGTCCTCGGCGCGATGGTCTGTGCGGCCCTGCTGGCGCGGCTGCCGCGGTGGACGGCGATCGGGGCGGTGTGCTTCGCGGTGTCCGACGCGATGATCGCCATCGGCAAGTTCGTGCTGGGCAACGAGACGCTGGCGGTTCCCGTCTGGTGGACCTATGCCGCGGCGCAGATCCTGATCACGGCCGGGTTCTTTTTCGGGCGGTCGGATACCGAAAGCGATGCCCTCACCGCGGCGGGCTGATCAGCGACGCCGAGGTCAGCCGCGCAACGATCCGAAGTGACACTCCACGCTTCAGCATAGATATTGTTGCCTAGTGCTACTATGTACTAGAGCACCTGTCTGGGCGGCGGACATGCTGCCGAGCGCTGGTTTCGCGACGTGGGACGGAGGCGCGCGTGAAGATCGCTATCAGCGGTGCCGGGATCGCCGGACCGACGCTGGCCTACTGGCTGTTGCGTGGCGGACACGAGCCCACATTGATCGAGAAGGCTCCGCGGTTACGGACCGGTGGCTACGTCGTCGATTTCTGGGGCCCTGGTTATGCGGTCGCCGAACGGATGGGGCTGACAGCTGCGGTGACGTCCGCAGGCTATGCCGTGGAGGAAGTCCGCTTGGTGGACCGTAGCGGCGGCACGGTGGGCGGTTTTCCGGTCGCCGCCTTCCGGCGGAGCTTCGGCGGCCGGTTCACCAGCCTGCCGCGCGGAGATCTCGCGGCATTGATCTATGCGGCCATCGACGGCGACGTCGAGGCGATCTTCGGCGACACCATCGCGGGTATCGCGCAGTGCGACGACGGTGTGCGAATCAGTCTGCAAAGCGGCATATCACGAAGGTTTGACCTGGTGGTAGGGGCTGATGGTGTTCACTCACCGGTGCGCGCGCTGGCCTTTGGCCCCGACGCCCGCTTCCAGAACGACCTCGGCTATCGGATTGCGGCGTTCGAGGCCGGCGGGTACCGGCCGCGTGACGAGCTGGTGTATGTGTCCTACACCGCGCCGGGGCGGATGGTGGGGCGGTTTGCGCTGCGTGATGACCGCACGATGTTCTTGTTCGTCTACGCCGACGATGGCGTACGCCACGCGGATCACGAGGGCCCCGTAGACGCCAAAAAGGTTCTGCGACAAGTGTTCGGCGACGCCGGATGGGAATGCACCCAGGTGCTGTCGCGACTGGACCAGGCTGGGGACGTGTACTGCGATCAGGTGGCTCAGATCGTGATGGATCGCTGGTCGAACGGCCGCGTTGCGTTGATCGGCGACGCAGCTCCGTGCGTGTCGTTGTTGGCGGGCGAAGGCACCGGGCTGGCGATGGTGCAGGCATATGTACTTGCTGGTGAGCTGGCCGCGGCAGGTGGCGACCATCGTCAGGCGTTCGACCGTTATGAGCGTTTGCTACGCCCGGTGATCGAGGCCAGGCAGCGCTCCGCGCGCAACTTCGCGGCCACCTTTACGCCCAAAACGATGCTTGGGGTGCGGGTGCGCAACGCGGCGAGCAAACTGCTGGGCGTGCCGAGGCTGGCCGATTGGATCATCCGGCGCGGGTTTCACGACGACATCGGACTGCCCGATTACCCGATGTAGCCGGCTCGCCGCACCTGCGCCGGGGCGCTGCCCGCGCGTGTCGGCAAGGTCTGCTACACCTGCGGGGTGAGCACCAGTCGGCAGGCCGCGGAGCACGAACCGATCGCGCGGGTGCTGCCGATGCTGTCGGTGCCGCACCTGGACCGCGAGTTCGACTACCTGGTTAGTGCGGAGCAGTCCGATGACGCGCAGCCGGGGGTGCGGGTACGGGTACGCTTTCACGGCCGGTTGGTCGACGCGTTCGTCCTGGAACGCCGAACAGACACCGATCACGCCGGCCAGCTCGGGTGGCTGGACCGGGTGGTGTCCGCCGAGCCGGTGCTGACCTCGGAGGTTCGTCGACTGGTCGAGGCGGTCGCGGCCCGCTACGCGGGCAGCCGCCCCGATGTGCTGCGGCTGGCCGTTCCGCCGCGGCACGCCCGGGTGGAACGCGAAACGCCGATTCTGCCGCCGCTGCCGCAGATCGCGCCGGTCGACCCGGCCGGCTGGCAATCCTACGGCCGCGGTGCCCAATTCCTCACCGCCCTCAGCGAATCGCGGGCCGCCCGGGCAGTGTGGCAGGCGCTGCCCGGCGAGGCCTGGACGGACCGCTTCCTCGACGCCGCCGCGGCCACCATGCGCACCGGACGCGCAGCGCTCGCAATCGTTCCCGACCAGCGCGACGTCGACGCGTTGCAGCAGGCGGCGACCGGCCGCGTCGACGAATCGGTGGTGGTGGCGCTCTCGGCGGGCCTGGGACCCGCAGCCCGCTACCGGCGCTGGCTGACGGTGTTGCGGGGACACGCGCGGTTGGTGATCGGCACGCGCAGCGCGGTCTTCGCCCCGGTGACCGAGCTGGGCCTGGTGATGGTTTGGGACGACGGCGACGACACCCTGGTGGAACCCCGAGCCCCGTATCCGCATGCCCGAGAGGTGGCGATGCTGCGGGCCCACCAGCTGCGCTGCGCGGCATTGATCGGTGGCTACTCGCGCACCGCCGAAGCCCAGGCGCTGGTACAAAGCGGATGGGCACACGATGTGGTGGCGCCCCGGGCTGTGGTTCGTGGCCGCACTCCGCGGGTGGTGGCGCTCGACGACGGCGGATACGCCGACGAACGCGACCCGGCCGCCCGCACGGCGCGGCTCCCGTCGGTCGCGCTGCGCGCGGCGCGCGCGGCACTGCAGGCGCAGACACCGGTGCTGGTGCAGGTGCCGCGCCGCGGCTACGTGCCGTCGCTGGCCTGCGGGCGCTGCCGTGCGATCGCACGCTGCCGGCAGTGCACCGGACCGCTGTCGCTGACCGAACGCGGCGGAGCCGCTGTCTGTCGCTGGTGTGCCCGCGTCGACCCGACCCTGCGCTGCAGCCGCTGCGGATCCGATGCGGTGCGAGCCGTGGTTGTTGGGGCTCGCCGCACCGCCGAGGAACTCGGCCGTGCTTTCCCCGGAGCCGCCGTCGTCACGTCCGCCGGTGAGACCGTCGTCACCGAAATCGACAGGGGTCCAGCGCTGGTGATCGCCACCCCGGGTGCTGAGCCCCGCGTGCCGGACGGGTATGGGGCGGCGCTGCTGCTGGACAGCTGGGCGCTGCTGGGTCGGCAGGATCTGCGCGCAGCAGAGGACACGTTGCGACGCTGGATGGCGGCCGCGGCGCTGGTACGTGCCCGCGGTGACGGTGGCGTGGTGGCGGTGGTCGCCGAGGCGGAGATTCCGACGGTGCAGGCGCTGATCCGATGGGATCCGGTGGGGCACGCCGAATCCGAATTGGCCGATCGCGTCGCGGTGGGCTTGCCGCCGAGCGTGCATTTGGCCGCGCTCGACGGCGCCACCGCCGCTGTGGAGGCGCTGCTGGCCGCGACGCAACTGCCCGCGGGCGCGGAGATTCTCGGAGCCGTCGACTTACCGCCCGGAGCCCGCCGGCCGGCAGGAATGACCGGCGACGCACCGGTGACCCGGATACTGGTGCGGGTGCGCCGCGAACAGGGGTTGGCCCTGGCGGCGGCGCTGCGCCGGGCCGTCGGGGTGCTCAGCACCCGCCACGACCACGAGCCCACCCGGGTTCAGATAGATCCGCTGCAGATCGGCTGAGCATCCGCACCCGGCCGCGCGGTCCCGCAAACGGTGGTCGCCGCGTCACGCAGAAAGCCACTCCCAGGCGTGGTCGAGTCGATCGTGGGGATAGGTTCGCAGCTCACCGCGCACCAGCACCGCCGCGGCGATTCGGGCACACCACTCTTCCCACTGCGGGGCGCCGACTATTGCGATCTTCTCGAAGTTCCGCCGATGCCTGACGTCGAAGGCCGTGTTGGCCCATGCCGCGGAAAGCGTCCAGCCCGCGAATGCGTCGTCGATGAGTACCAGCACCCGCAGCGCGGCAAAGCGCTTCAGCAAGGAGTCAACACGCGGTGTGAGGACATCGCGGTAGTCGGATCGGGTCAGTTTTCCGGTGAACCGGATGCCCACGATGTTGCCGCTGCTTTCCGACAGGAACTCGATCACGACGTCAGCTCCCTGGGCGCGGGGGTCACCGCTGTAGCTCGCTACTTTCGGCGGTGAACGACAATGGGCACCAGGGACTTTGAGCGCAGGAAATGAGGTCATCGCAACCAGCATCCAACGCGTCGCGCAAGGTGTCTCGCACCGTCTCCAATTCGGCGAGTTTCTGATCGACCTCGATGAGTTTGGCTGCCGCGCGGGCATGCAGTCCGCCATCGGGGTGGCCGGCCAACCGGGTGGCTGCCATCAGCTCAGTGATCTCGTCGAGGGTGAACCCCAGGCGCTGTGCGGCCTTGATAGCCCGCATCATCGTGACGGCTTCCGGCGGATACAGCCGGTGTCCGCCCAGGGAGCGTGGTGGCTCGCGCAGGAGGCCGCGACGTGCGTAGTACCGCAGCGTTTCTTTGTTCACTCCTGCCGCGGCGGCGAGTTCGCCGCTCCTCAGTCCCGGCTCGCTCATCGGCGTGTCCTCGCTGCGATCACGGCACTGACGCGTTCGGTGAGTGCGTCGAGCAGGTGGGTCTGCGCCGGCGGAACCTCGATGGTCATCAGCACATCCGCTCGGGTGGAACCAAATCGAAAGGTAAAGAACGAGCAGCAGTCGACCTCGCGAGCCGCAAGATCTCGTGCCGTGAGCTCGGCAGTGGCGTTGAGGATCAGATCGAGGCGACGGGACGACACCCGGGCCCAGCGCGTCACCGAATCGGCGAATAATCGGTCGAACTCGGCCGCCCGAAACTGCCGCTCGGCGGTAGCCAAAGAGCAGAACTCGGGCACCCTGGCGGCGAAATCGTCAGCCATACACCGACGATAAACCCGTACCGAGGTACCGGATGCAACAGTTGGGCCTGGCCCTTTCTCGCCCCGCCGCCAGTTGGACGGCTCGCCGCCCTCCCCACGATGGCAGTACTCGTCAATCCGGTTGTGCAACAGCCTGTTGCGTCGCTTCATGGCGTCGGGTCGGCACCGGCATGTGGGACGCGGGCCGGCGCACGTACCGCGTCCAGGTCAGCGCGGCTGCCACGACATAAAAGGAGGCGAACACCCAAAACGCGGCAGTCTCGGTATTGGTACGCAGGTAGGACTGGCGCAACGCCAGGTTGATTCCTACTCCACCGAGCGCACCGAAGGTTGCGACGAAACCGATAACCGCCCCGGACGTGGCCTGTGACCAGCGCCGGCGGTCGGGTTCCCCAAGATTCATGGAGTGACTGCGTGCCTCGAAAATCGACGGGATCATCTTGTACACCGAGCCGTTGCCCAGCCCCGCGAGGATGAACAGCACGATGAACGCGGCGATGTAGGCCGCCATCAGCAAGGTGCTGTGGCCGCCACGGTGATCATTGGCGACGCTGATGGTGACCAGCATGCCGGTGAACAGCACCATCCCGGAGAAGACCCCGAGGGTGACCCGGCTGCCGCCGAGTCGGTCGGCAAGCCTGCCGCCGTAGATCCGGGCCAGCGATCCGAGCGCGGGACCGATGAAGGCGAACTGCGCCGCATGCAACGCCGCCTGCGCTGCGGTCTGACCACCTGCGGTGAAGCTTGCCTGCAGCACTACTCCGAATGAGAAGGAGAACCCGATCCAGGAGCCGAAGGTACCCAAGTACAGCAGCCCCAGGATCCAGGTGTCCGCCTTGGCCAGTACGTCGCGAAGGTGGCTGGGTTTGGTGGCGTGTTCGAGGTTGTCCATGTAGCGGGCAGCGCCTGCACCGACAACGACCAGCAGCACCAGGTAGGCCGCACAGACCCAGTAGGGGGCGTGGTGTCCGATGATGGCCAGGACCAGCAGCCCTATCAATTGGATCATCGGCACGCCGAGGTTGCCGGCACCCGCGTTGAGTCCGAGCGCCGAGCCCTTGAGCCGCTGCGGATAGAACCGATTGGTGTTGGTCATCGACGCGGAGTAGTTGGCTCCGCCGCACCCGGTCAGGCCGGCGCACAGCAGGTACGGCCACAGCGGCAGACCCGGGTGGGCCAGCAGCACCATCGCTGCTGCGGTGGGAACAAGCAGCACCGCGATCGATGCCACGGTCCAGTTGCGGCCGCCAAATGTGGCGATACCCAGCGAATAGGGGATTCGCAACGCCGCGGCCACCAGGGTGGCGACGGCGCCGAGCAGGAACTTGTCGCTCGCGGTGAATCCATACGTGGACTGCGGCATGAACAGTGCCAGTACCGGCCACAGCGTCCACACCCCGAATGCGATGTGATCGCATGCGATGATCCAGCGTAGGTTGCGTCGTGCGATGGTGCTGTTGCCCGCCTCCCAGGCCTCGGTGTCCTCGGGGTCCCAGTCGCTGATGTCGTGCGACTGCTGCATCGGCTCTTTGCCTTTCGCCACGTCGCGCTATCGCTTCCGTGCGGTGACGAGCAGGTATTCCCATCCCGTGACGCCCTCATAGAGGTGCCGTTGGACCAGTTCGACGAGTTCGGTGTCCAACGCGGCGATCAGGGCCGGGTTGTGCGCGATGGTGCGGTAGGCGTCGATCGTCGGGCCGTAGTTGTTCTTGAAATAGTCGTGCACGGTCTGGGCGCCAACGAACCGCTCCACCCGCAGCATGCAACGCCGGGTGTTGACGATGCTGACCTCGCCGCCGAACAGGTTCTCCAGGTAGTCCTCGCGTCCCCACAGCGCCGCCGGCGGCACCCCCGGCACCTGGGTTGGCCGGTATGGCCTGATTGCGGTCAGCATGCGGCCGAAAAACCCTTCGGGTGTCCAGCTCGCCAGCGCGATCGTTCCACCGGGACGGCACACCCGCAGCAGCTCGGAGGCCGCGCGCTGATGGTCGGGTGCGAACATCACCCCGATCCCGGAGAGCACCGCGTCGAATTCGCCATCTGCGAAAGGCAATGCCTGCGCATCAGCTTCGCGCCACTCCAAGGCGACGTTCTGTTCGACGGCCCGTAGTTGGGAGCGCTGCAGCAATTCGGGGGTGAGATCGCATGAGACGACGGTGGCCCCGGTCTTTGCGGCCGGAATGGAGATGTTGCCGGATCCGGCGGCGACGTCGAGCACGCGATCGCCAGCACCGATACCGCTCGCCCCGACGAGCGCCGGGCCGATCGGCGCCATGACTTCCTCGGCCATCAGGGCGTAGTCGCCCATCGCCCACACCGCGCGGTGTACGCGTCGGAGGGTGTCTTGGACAGCTGGGTTGTCGACGGGCATGGGGGCCTCCTACCGGGCAGAGAACGTGACTTCGTCATATTCGGTGGCGGCCCGTCTCTGCTCCGGAACGAATCCAAGCCGCTCAATACAGTATTAATAGTAGATAGTAGCTATAGGCAATAGTTGAGTGCTGATAGGCTTCTGTGTATCGCCTGTATGGGGCGGCATCAATTGATCGGTTCGAATGCGGGGACGAGGCATGGCAGCTCACGACGTGGCGGGGACCGAGGAATCGCTCGACGCGATCACCGACGCGCTGCTGACCGCCTCGCGCCTGCTGGTGGCGATTTCGGCGCATTCCATCGCGCAGGTCGATGAAACCATCACTATCCCGCAATTCCGAACCCTGGTGTTGCTGTCCAATCGCGGCCCGATCAATCTCGCGACGTTGGCGGCGCTGCTGGGTGTACAACCGTCGGCCGCTGGTCGCATGGTCGACCGGCTCGTCGGCGCCGGGCTGATCGACCGGCTTCCGCACCCCACGTCACGCCGCGAGCTGCTGGCCGCTCTCACCGCTCGTGGTCGCGGCGTCGTTCGAGAGGTCACCGGGCGGCGGCGCGCCGAGATCGCCCGCATCGTGGAGTGCATGCCGTCAGCGCAACGTCGTGGGCTGGTGCAGGCGCTGACGGCGTTCACCGCTGCCGGCGGTGAGCCGGCGGCGTACCTGGCCGCAGACGAATAATTCCGGCAATCGCTGCAGCGCCCGCAACGACCAGCCGGCGCGGGTGCAGATCGACCCGCTGCAGATCGGGTAGCGGAACTACGGCAGGTCGCGCCCCAGGAACGTGGCCAGTTGGTCGGCGGCCGGGCGGCCGGCGGGGCACGTCACCTCGGCGGCGAAGGGCAGGCCCGGGCCGCGGAACTCGGGCCGCACGCGTTCGCGGGCCGCGGCCAGGAAATAGTCGGCCAACTCCGAGTCCAAATCGGTCGACTGACCGGTGGCGGCCGCCAGATCCCAGGCGTGGGTGAACACATCGGTGCTGCGCATACCGAGGTACACGCTGCCCGGAACCTGCCCGAACGGCATCTGGACCAGCGCCGTCATCGCGTCGGGCCGGCTGAACGCCTGATGGGCGGCCGACGCGGTCGCGCGATGCGCGTCGAGCAGTCCGGCGGGCCGACCCGGCGCAGCCGCACCCGCTCCGACGGCTCGCGGGACGCCCTCATTGCCGCCGACCACATGCTCGATGAGATCGCCGACGTTCCATTCCGAGCACGGCGTGGATGCCCCCAACTGGTCCGGGCCGACGGCCGCGAGCACGTCGGCGAACACATCCTGTGCACGTTGATGGGCGACGAGCGCATCCATGATCATGCCCCTTTCGGCAGCGGCAACGAGGTAGCGGAACACATTTTCGCGCCGGACTGCGCGGTTTCGCAACGGTCCGGGCGGAACTAGCTGAGCACCAATAGTTTTCACAAGGCTTGCTGACCAACGGTGAGGAGACCATTTGCCGCCGGACACCGGCGCAGGCGCGTTACGATGCGCCGACCGTTCGGACCCAGGGAAGGCGCCTGAAGATGACAACACGATTGCCGGCGATCCTCGCCGCGGTGGCGGTCGCGGCCGCGCTGGCCGGCTGCGGGGGCAGCAAACACAGTGCGGCGCCCAGTGAGTCGTCGAACTCGGCCGCCGCTTCGAGCTCCGCGTCGGTGAGCGCCCCGGCGCCCGCGGCTCCGCAGGGCAAGATCGCGCCGCTGCCCGATGGGCCGGGACCCAATCAGACCATCGCCGGCTACATCGCACACAACGGCATCACCCAAACGCCCGTCCATCCGGGTGATCCGGGGGCGCCGGTGATCACGTTGCCGATTCCCGACGGCTGGACCGATGCCGCCGCGGATGCACCCCCGACGGCGTATTACGCCATCACCAACCACGGTCCCCAAGCCCAGAAGTACACGCCGAGCATCGTCGCGTTCGTAACCGAACTCACCGGCAACGTCGACCAGCAGCAGCTGCTGGACCTGGCTCCCGGTCAACTCAAGAATCTGCCCGGGTTCACCGCGTTCAGTGACGGATCCTCCACCACCCTGAGCGGTTTTCCGGCATACCAGGTCGGCGGGACCTGGGCGCCCAACGGTCAAAAGCGCGGCGTCGCACAGAAAACGGTGATCATCGCCTCCGGTTCGCGCACCTATCTGATGCAGTTGAGCGCCGACTGCCTAGAAGAGCAGCTCGACCTGGTGGTGCCGGCGACCATGGATATCGACGAAGGCACCACCATCACGCCGTAGCCGTCTTCCTAGACTGTGGCGGTGCGCCTTGTTTTCGCCGGAACGCCCCAGACCGCGCTGCCGTCGCTGCAACGGCTGATCGATTCGGCACGCCATGAGGTGATCGCGGTACTCACCCGGCCCGACGCCGCCTCCGGGCGGCGGGGCACCCACCAGCCGTCGCCGGTGGCCCGGGCCGCCCTCGACCAGGGCATTCCGGTGCTGCGCCCGGCGAAACCCAACGCGCAAGAGTTCGTCGCCGAACTCAGCGCGCTGGCACCCGACTGCTGCGCAGTGGTGGCCTACGGCGCGCTGCTCGGCGACGCGCTGCTCGCCGTCCCGGCCCGCGGCTGGATCAACCTGCACTTCTCGCTGCTGCCGGCGTGGCGGGGTGCGGCCCCGGTCCAGGGTGCGATCGCCGCCGGCGACTCGGTCACCGGCGCCACCACCTTCCAGATCGAGAAAGACCTCGACTCCGGGCCGGTCTATGGCGTGGTCACCGAGACCATCCGGCCCGAGGACACCGCCGGTGATCTGCTGGACCGCATGGCGGTGTCGGGGGCGGCGCTGTTGGAAGCCACGCTGGACGGCCTCGACGCGCTGACCGCGGTGCCGCAGTCGGCCGATGGGATCAGCTATGCCCCGAAGATCACCGTCGAGCAGGCCCGGGTGCGTTGGGAGCTGCCGGCGCCGGTGATCGAGCGCAACATCCGCGCCGTCACCCCGCACCCGGGTGCGTGGACCCAGATCGGTGAGCTGCGGGTCAAACTCGGCCCGGTCAGCATCGCCGACGAAGCGCCGACGGCGTTGGCGCCCGGCGACATCCACGTCGATCGTCGGCACGTCTGGATAGGCACCGGCTCGGTTCCGTTGCGGCTGGGCCAGATCCAGCCGCCGGGAAAGAAACTCATGGACGCCGCCGACTGGGCACGGGGTGCGCGGCTGGACGCCGGGGTGCGTGCGTCATGACCAACCCGTCGCGCCGACCACCGCGTACCCAGGCCGGATCCCGCAAACCGCGCCGCAAACC
Organism: Mycobacterium sp. NGS50; assembly: GCF_059812545.1. Classification (NCBI taxonomy): domain Bacteria; kingdom Bacillati; phylum Actinomycetota; class Actinomycetes; order Mycobacteriales; family Mycobacteriaceae; genus Mycobacterium; species Mycobacterium sp. NGS50. The sequence goes on along the minus strand of NZ_JCALCW010000015.1, from coordinate 78,092 downwards.
GCTGGACCCGGCCCGCCGGGCCGCCTTCGACGCGTTGCGCGCGGTCACCGAACGCGACGCCTACGCCAACCTGGTTCTGCCCCCGATGCTGGCCGGACGCGGGATCAGCGGCCGCGACGCCGCTTTCGCCACCGAGCTGACCTACGGCACCTGCCGCACCAGAGGGCTGCTGGACGCGGTGATCGGCGCCGCCGCCGGGCGGACACCGACAGAGATCAACCCGGTCCTGCTCGATCTGCTGCGGTTGGGCACCTATCAGCTGCTGCGCACCCGCGTCGAGCAGCACGCCGCGGTCTCCACCACCGTCGAACAGGCCGGAATCGAATTCGACTCGGCCCGAGCGGGTTTCGTCAACGCAGTGCTGCGGACCGTCAGCACCCGCGATGAGCGGTCCTGGGTGTCGGAACTGGCCCCCGACCCGGGGTCCGACCCGATCGGGTATGCGGCGTTCAGCCACGCCCATCCGCGCTGGATCGCCCAGGCCTTCACCGACGCGCTGGGCGTGCGGGCCGGTGAACTGACCGCGCTGCTGGACAGCGACGACGAGCGGCCCCGGGTGCACCTGGCGGCCCGGCCCGGGGTGCTGAGCTCCGCGGACCTGGCTGCCGCGGTGTCCGGCACCGTCGGCCGCTACTCGCCGTACGCCGTGTACCTGCCCAGCGGTGATCCCGGCCAGCTGGCCGCGCTGCGCGAGGGTCAGGCGCTGGTCCAGGACGAGGGCAGCCAGCTGGTGGCGCGCGCCCTGACCTTGGCGCCGGTGGACGGCGACACCGGACGCTGGCTGGATCTGTGTGCCGGGCCGGGCGGCAAAACCGCGCTGCTGGCCGGGCTGGGGGAGCAGACCGGGGCCCGGGTCACCGCCATCGAGCAGTCGGCCAGCCGCGCCCGGTTGGTGACCGAGAACACCGCCGGCCTCCCGGTGGAGGTGTTGTGCGTCGACGGCCGAGACTCCGGGCTGCAGCCCGGGTTCGACCGGGTGCTGGTCGACGCACCGTGCACCGGGCTGGGGGCGTTGCGGCGCCGGCCGGAGGCGCGCTGGCGCCGCCAGCCCGCCGAGGTTCCGGTGCTGGCCAAGCTGCAGCGCGAACTGCTGGGGGCGGCGATCACACTGACCCGGCCCGGCGGCGTGGTGCTGTACGCGACCTGCTCCCCGCACCTGGCCGAAACCGTCGGCGTCATCGCCGACGCGCTGCGTCGGCACCCGGTGCGAACCGTGGACACCCGGCCGTTGTTCGCCCCGGCGGCCGATCTGGGGGACGGACCCTACGTGCAGCTGTGGCCGCACCGGCACGGCACCGACGCCATGTTCGCCGCGGCCCTACAAGTAATCTGAGTCCATGTCACGACCCATGATCGCGCCGTCGATCCTGTCCGCCGACTTCGCTCGGCTCGCCGACGAAGCTGCCGCGGTCACCGGTGCGGACTGGTTGCACGTGGACGTCATGGACGGCCATTTCGTGCCCAATCTGACATTGGGTCTGCCGGTGGTGGAAAGCCTGCTGGCGGCCACCGACATCCCGATGGACTGCCATCTGATGATCGAGGACCCGGACCGCTGGGCGCCGCCCTACGCCGAGGCCGGCGCCTACAACGTGACTTTTCACGCCGAGGCCACCGACAACCCGGTCGCGGTGGCCCGCGACATCCGGGCCGCCGGCGCCAAGGCCGGCCTGTCCGTCAAACCCGGCACCCCGCTGGAGCCCTACCTGGACATCTTGCGCGACTTCGACACCCTGCTGGTGATGTCGGTGGAGCCCGGCTTCGGCGGGCAGTCGTTCATCCCGGAAGTCCTCGGCAAGGTGCGCACCCTGCGCAAACTGGTTGATTCCGGCGAGCTGCGGATCCTGGTGGAGATCGACGGCGGGATCAACGCCGACACCGTCGAGCAGGCCGCCGAGGCCGGTGTCGACTGTTTCGTGGCCGGATCGGCCGTCTACAGCGCCGCCGACCCGGCCGCGGCCGTCGAGGCCTTGCGTCGCCAGGCCGGCGCCGCGTCGCCGCACCTGCGCGCATGAGCGCCACCGTCGCCGTCAGCGACGAGGCCGCCATGCTGCTGGCGATCGAACAGGCCGACAAGGTCAAGGGCGGGACCTACCCCAACCCGCCGGTCGGAGCGGTCATCGTGGACCGCGACGGCCGCGTCGTCGGCGTGGGTGGCACTCAGCCGGCCGGTGAGGACCACGCCGAAGTGGTGGCACTGCGGCGCGCCGCGGGTTTGGCGGCCGGCGGCACTGCGGTGGTGACCCTGGAGCCCTGCAACCACCACGGCAAGACCCCGCCGTGTGTGGAAGCGCTGCTGGACGCGGGTGTGGCCCGGGTGGTGTACGCCGTCGTCGACCCCAACCCGGTCGCCGCCGGCGGTGCGGCCCGCCTTACCGCCGCGGGTGTCGAGGTGGTGACCGGGGTGCAGGCCGAGGCGGTCACCGCCGGACCGCTGCGGCAATGGCTGCACAAACAGCGCACCGGGCGACCCCATGTGACCTGGAAGTATGCCGCCAGCGTCGACGGGCGCAGCGCCGCCGCCGACGGTTCGAGCCAGTGGATCACCAGTGAGGCCGCCCGGGCCGACGTGCACCGCCGGCGCGCCGCCGCCGACGCCATCGTGGTCGGCACCGGCACCGTACTCGCCGATGACCCGACGCTGACCGCACGACTGCCCGACGGCACCCTGGCCGATCGCCAGCCGCTGCGCGTCGTGGTGGGGGAGCGCGAAATATCTTCGGAGGCAAAGGTTCTCAACGACGATTCGCGCACCATGGTGATCCGTACCCACGAGGTGAACGAAGTGCTGCGGGCATTGTCGGATCGCACCGACGTGCTGATCGAGGGCGGCCCCACGTTGGCCGGGGCGTTCCTGCGGGCCGGGGCGGTCGATCGCATCCTGGCTTACGTCGCGCCGATTCTGCTGGGCGGCCCGGTCGTCGCGGTCGACGACGTCGGCGTGCCGTCCATCGCGCGGGCGCTGCGCTGGCGGTACGACGGGATCCAGCAGCTCGGCCCGGACGTGCTGCTCAGCCTGGTGCCCCACTAAGCCCTCACACCCGCCAGGGTGCGCCGTCACACCCTTTGGACCCGAAACCCGTACCACCGCGCACCTGCGCCGGGTGCGAGCTCAGACAGCGGGCTTGCTTACCGTGACCGGCTTATCCCAGTCGAACAGGATTATCTTGACGGAGTTCGACGTGCTCGGCGCCAATGTGAGCTGAACCAGCTGGTGATTGGCGCTCTCTCGAATCCATAACGTCGTCGGCACCGGACTGGTCGCAGCCAGCTGCGGCATGAACGCGTTGGCCGCATCGGCGGTTACGGTGCCGACGATCCGGACGGTTCGTTCGGTCGCGACCGATTCCCGGCCGTCGACCCGGGCATCGCGGAAATTCGCCAGCAGGTTTGCCAGCCCGGTGTCGGGATTCAGGATCGTTGTGGCGTCGTAGATATCCGACGCCGGTCCAAAGTCATTCCAGGTGTCGCCGGTGATCGCGGCGTAGAAGGTGCCGTCGATGGTCACGAACTTCGTGTCGACGTCGCTACCGACCATGGTGACCGTCATATCCCCTTGAGCCGCCGGACTGGGTTGATTGGTCACGTCGCAGGACATCGCCTGGACGGGCAGATCCGCAACCGTGCCGGACACCGACATCAGCACGTGCGCACTCGTCAGTGCTTTGGTGGTGGTCGCGGCATCCCTGACCAAGGTCGCGGCGTCCGGTGCCGCGCTCATGCCCGCACCAGGTGCGCGCAAGGCGACGACGGCACCGACCGCGACCAGTATCGCGATCACCGCCAGGATGCTGATCGTGACTTTACGACGGTTACGCGCAGGACGTCGGGCTTCCGATTCGTGGGGGCCGGCAGGCGCCGGTTGCACCGGCGTCGGGATCGAGGCTGCTTGCGCGGCAGGTGAATTCGCCTGAACGGTGACTGCCTGATGATGGACAGTCTGTTGGACGGCGAGATCCGCTGCGGGCGGGGGCACGGACGGCGTCCATCCGGGGTTCAGAGCGTCGCGCGCTGCACGAGCCAGCTCTGTCGCACTCTGAAAGCGCTGCTCGGGGTCCTTGGCCATGCCGCGGGCGATGACCGTGTCGAGTCCGGGAGGGATGTGCGGCGCGTCACGGGATGGCTGTGGCGGTGGCGTGTTGTAGTGGCCGATGAACTGTTGTTCCAGGCTGTCGCCGGGGTACGGGCGCTGGCCCGTCAGGCATTCGTGGAGCACACAGGTCAGCGCGTAGATGTCGGCCCGTGGATCCACGGTGCCGCTGAACCGTTCCGGGGCCATGTAGGCAAACGTGCCGATGGTTTGTCCGGTGTTGGTCAACGCGGTATCGGCGACGGCACGGGCAATGCCGAAGTCGATCAGATATGCGAAGTCGCGCGTCGTCACCAAGACATTCGACGGCTTGATATCTCGGTGCACGAGCCCCGCCTGGTGGGCGGTGTCCAACGCCGAGGCGACCTGCTCGATAATCGCCACAGCACGCTCCGGGTCCATACCGCCGCCACCCTGCGTGATGATCGTGGCGAGATCGCGACCTTCGATGAGCCGCATGTCGACGTAGAGACGGCCATCGATCTCGCCGTAGTTGTGGATGGGCACGATGTGCGGGTCATTGAGCGCGGCCGCGATCTGGGCTTCGCGGCGAAAGCGTGCTTGAAACTCCGGGTTGTTGGCCAAATGCGCGGGTAACACCTTGACCGCGACGACCCGATCGGTGGCGGTGTCGTGAGCGCGGAAGACGTCGCCCATCCCGCCGCGGCCCAGCAACTCAAGGAGGTGGTAACGACCGAATGATTCCAGCGATTCCGTGGCCGTCAACGGGTCTCCTAAGCGCCCTGTGCAGGTCCCGCCCCCGCGGAGACGTGACAAACCTTAGCGCCCCGGGCGCGGCACCCCTTAGCCGGAGACGGCTGCTTGGGCCTCGGGCTCCGGCTCCTCGGCGTGCTCGGCGCTGCCGCCGATCAACAACCCGAGCACCGCCCCGGCCACGCACACACCCGCGGTGATCAGGAAGATCTCGCCGTACATCTCGGCGAACGCGTGCCGGTAGTTGTCGGCCTGCGCGGCGAGCTTCTCGGCCAGGCTGCCGCTGTGCGCGCTGTGCTGCTCCGCCAATTTCTGGTTGAAGCGGTACAGGCCCCACGCCGACAGCGATGCCATGCCGACCAGCATGCCGGTCATCCGGGCGACCACCACGCCGGACGCGGCGATCCCGTGCTGGGTCGACGGCACCACCCGCAGCGCCGCAGAGGTCAGCGGCCCGATCACCAGCCCCAGCCCGATACCCGCCAACGCCAGGTCGGTGTCCAGGGCGGGCAACGAGATGCCCAGGAAGTGGTGCTGGTAGTCCAGCAGGTCAACCGGCCATTTGGAGATCAGCCCGTAGCCGGCCGCGGCGATCAGCAGTCCGACGAACGCGACGGCGCGGTCACCCACCCGGGTCGCGATCCAGCCGCCAGCCAGGGCACCGATCGGCAACGCGATCAGGAAGCGCAGCAACAGCCCCGCCGCCGAGTTCTGGTCCATGCCCAACACGCCCTGACCGAACAACTCGACGTCGACCAGCGTCACCATCAGCGCCGCACCCGCACACAGGGAGGACCCCAGCGACGCCAGGAACGGGCCGAACCGAACCCCGGCAGGCTCGATCAGCCGGGTGCGGGCGAAGCGCTCCCACACCGCGAACGCCACCGCGGCGACCAGCGCACCCGCCAACACCGGCAGACCCCACGACGGCAACGCCTGCTTGGCGCTGGGCTCCGGGTTGTACAACCCGACCACCGCCAGGCCCAGCGTGATGGCCAGCAGAACCCCGCCGACGACGTCGACGCGTTCGGCCGGACCCTCGTCTTTGGCTTTCGCGGGCAGGCTGAACTGGATCATCAGCATCGCGATCGCGGTCAACGGCACGTTGATCCAGAACACGTCGCGCCAGGTTCCCAGCAGCCACACGATGAAGATCCCGTACAGCGGACCGAGCACACTGCCCAATTCCTGAGCGGCACTGATCCCGCCGAGCACCCCGGCCCGGTTGCGCTGTGACCACAGGTCGGCGCCCAGCGCCAGCGTCACCGGCAGCAGCGCACCGGAGGCCACCCCCTGGACGACCCGCCCCACCACCAGCATGTTCAGGTCGGTGGACATCGCGGTGACCACCGAGCCGGCGGCGAACAGGGCCAGGCTGGCCTGCAGCAGCAGCTTGCGGCCGAACCGGTCGGAAGCCCGGCCCAGCAGCGGCATCGCGGCGATATACCCCAGCAGATAGCAGGTGACGATCGGGGTCACCTGCTGCAGCTTGTTGATCGGGATCCCGACGCCCTCAGGTGCCGGAGCCATGATGTCGCGCATGATGGTGACCACGACGTAGGTGTCGAGGGCACCCAGTAGGACAGCCAGGCTCCCGGCGCCGATGGCTACGCCACGGCCGGAGCGCATCACACCGCCGGCTTGTCGACGGTGACCGGCTTGTTCCAGTCCGACAGCGTCATCGTGATGGAGTTGTCCGAGCTCTGGTCCAGCTCGATCTGCACCAGCTGGTGATCGCCGTTCTCCTGGATCCAGGCCTTGGCCGGCATCGCCTCCTTGGCGGAGAGCTGCGGCGCGATCTTGTTGACCGCGTCGGCGCTGACCTTGCCGGAGACCCGGACGGTGTCCTGGCCGTTGATGGTCTGGTGGTCTTCGGCCTTGGCATCGGTGAAGTTGGCCAGCACGTTGGCCAGCCCGTTGTCGGGGTTCAGGATCGCCCCGACGTCGTAGATCTTCGAGGCCGGACCGTAGTCGTCCCAGGTGTCGCCGGACAGCGCCGCGTACAGGTCGTTGTCGAAGACGACGAACTTCACCTCGACATCGGATCCCATGATGTTGATCTTGGCGTCGCCCTTGGCGGCGGTGGCGGGCTTGTTGGTCAGGTCGCCGGTCAGCGTCTTGACCGGCAGCTTCGCGATCTTGCCGGCCACCGTCAGCACCAGATGCGCACTCCCGACCGCCTTGGTGGTGGCGCTGGACTGTTTGAGCAGCGTCGCCGCGTCGGGCAGCGGGCCCGACGGCCCCTTCTTGGAACATCCGGTGATCAGCCCGGCGGTGAGGGTGAGGAGGGTGAATACGACAGCGAGGGCTCTGCGGCGCGTCAGCATGCTGGCAATCGTAAAGGGTGCTCGAAAAAGAGCAGGTGGGGCCATCGGGCAAGGGCCGTCAACGGCCACGAACTACCCTGGTGCGGGTGTTCACCGGCATTGTCGAGGAATTGGGCGAGGTCGTCGATCGGGAGACCCTGGCCGACGCCGCACGCTTGGTCATCCGGGGCCCCGTCGTCACCACCGATGCCGCCCACGGCGATTCCATCGCCGTCAACGGCGTGTGTCTGACCGTGGTGGAGGTGCTGCCCGACGGACGGTTCAGCGCCGACGTCATGCAGGAGACGCTGGCTCGGTCGAGCCTCGCGCAACTCGGCGCCGGCAGCCCGGTCAACCTGGAGCGCGCCGCCGCCGTCAACAGCCGCCTGGGCGGGCACATCGTGCAGGGCCATGTCGACGGCACCGGTCAGGTGCTGGCCCGCACCCCGTCACAGCACTGGGAGGTGGTGCGGATCGCGCTGCCCGCCGCACTGGCCCGCTATGTGGTGGAAAAGGGCTCGATCACCGTCGACGGGATCTCGCTGACCGTCTCCGGGGTGGGCGACGACTGGTTCGAGGTGTCCCTGATCCCGACCACCCTGCAGTTGACCACCCTGGGCCGCGCGCCGGTGGGTGCTCCGGTGAATCTGGAGGTCGACGTGATCGCGAAGTATGTCGAGCGGCTGCTGCGCCATCCCGCCGAGTAAGACCAGACCGGTAACCGCGGCGAGCCGGTGGTTCATACTGGACGGGCGGGTTTTTGTTGATTGGCGTTCCCGACGGCGAACGGACTGAGGTGCACGGATGACGAGGCTGGACACCGTCGAGCAGGCGGTTGCCGACATCGCGGCCGGTAAAGCCGTCGTCGTCATCGACGATGAGGACCGGGAGAACGAGGGCGACCTGATCTTCGCGGCGGAGAAGGCGACCCCGGAACTGGTCGCATTCATGGTGCGCTACACCTCCGGATACCTGTGTGTGCCGCTGGACGGCGAGATCTGCGACCGGCTGGGCCTGCTGCCGATGTACGCGGTGAACCAGGACAAGCACGGCACCGCCTATACCGTGACCGTCGACGCGCGAGACGGCGTGGGCACCGGCATCTCGGCCTCTGACCGCGCCACCACGATGCGGCTGCTGGCCGACCCCGCCAGCGTCGCCGACGACTTCACCCGTCCGGGCCACGTGGTCCCGCTGCGCGCCAAGGATGGCGGCGTGCTGCGCCGGCCCGGCCACACCGAGGCCGCCGTCGACCTGGCCCGGCTGGCCGGTCTGAAGCCGGCCGGCGCGATCTGCGAGATCGTCAGCCAAAAGGACGAAGGCGAGATGGCGCGGACCGATGAGCTGCGCGTCTTCGCCGACGAGCACCAACTCTCGCTCATCTCGATCGCCGATCTGATCGAGTACCGGCGCAAGCACGAAAAGCACATCAGCCGCATCGCCGAGGCGCGCATCCCCACCCGGCACGGCGATTTCCGGGCGGTCGGCTACACCAGCATCTACGAGGACGTCGAGCATGTGGCGCTGGTCCGCGGCGAGATCGCCGGACCGCACAGCGACGGCCACGACGTGCTGGTGCGGGTGCACTCGGAGTGCCTGACCGGGGACGTGTTCGGGTCACGGCGCTGCGACTGCGGTCCGCAGCTGGACGCCGCGTTGGCGATGGTGGCCCGCGAAGGCCGTGGCGTGGTGCTCTACATGCGCGGCCACGAGGGCCGCGGCATCGGGCTGATGCACAAGCTGCAGGCCTACCAGTTGCAGGACGCCGGCGATGACACCGTGGACGCCAACCTCAAACTCGGGTTGCCGGCCGACGCAAGGGATTACGGGACCGGGGCGCAGATCCTGGTCGACCTCGGGGTGCGGTCGATGCGGCTGCTGACCAACAACCCGGCCAAGCGGGTCGGGCTGGACGGCTACGGTCTGCACATCATCGAGCGGGTTCCGCTGCCGGTGCGCGCCAACGCCGAGAACATCCGCTACCTGATGACCAAGCGCGACCGGATGGGCCACGACCTGACCGGGCTGGATGATTTCGACGAAACTGCCCATCTGCCTGGGGAATTCGGCGGGGCACTGTGAGTCCAGCTGCCGGTGTACCGGACCTGCCGGTGATCGATGGGTCCGATCTGAGGCTGGCGATCGTCGCCAGTACCTGGCACACCCGGATCTGTGACGCATTGCTGGACGGGGCGCTCAAGGTGGCTGCCGACAGCGGCGTGCAGAACCCGACCGTGGCCCGGGTGCTCGGCGCCATCGAAATCCCGGTGGTGGCACAGGAGCTGACCCGAAACCACGACGCCGTCGTCGCACTGGGTGTGGTGATCCGCGGCGACACACCGCATTTCGAGTATGTGTGTGACGCGGTGACACAAGGCCTGACCCGGGTGTCGCTGGATGCTTCCACGCCGGTGGCCAACGGAGTGCTGACCACCGAAACCGAGCAGCAGGCGCTGGACCGCGCCGGCTTGCCGGAGTCGGTGGAGGACAAGGGTGCACAGGCGGCCGCGGCGGCGCTGAGCACCGCGCTGACCCTGCGCGAGCTGCGCGCTGCACCGTGAGCGAAGCACCGACATCCGGCGGCTGGGACGTCGTGGTACGTCCGTACCGGACGCCCATCTACGCCTGGATCGCGGCGGTGGTCATCGTGGCAGCCCACCTCGCGGTCGCGCTGCTGCTCAAGGTCCGCACCAGCGGGGTGATCTTTCAAACCGCCGACCAGGTGGCGTTCGCCGGCTTCGGGCTGATCCTGGGGGGTTGCGTGCTGCTGTTGGTCCGCCCGCGGCTGCGGGTGGGCGCGGCCGGAGTGTCGGTACGCAACCTGTTCGGCTACCGCCTGGTGCCGTGGTCGGAGGTGGCCGGTGTGTCGTTTCCCGCGGGCAAGCGGTGGGCGCAGGTGGACCTGCCCGACGACGAATACATCCCGGTGATGGCCATCCAGTCCGTCGACGGCGAACGCGCGGTGGACGCGATGGACGCCGTGCGGGCCCTGGCGGCCCGCTACCGGCCGATTGCCGGCGAGCAGACGTAAAAGTGCCCTATTTCGCTTCAGAAAGGGCACTTTTACGTCTGCTCGCCGCAGAACACTAGCCTGGTAGCCGTGCCAGATCCCGCGACGTACCGCCCGCCGCCCGGGTCCATCCCGGTCGAGCCGGGCGTCTACCGATTCGTCGATCCGCACGGCCGCGTCATCTACGTCGGCAAGGCCAAAAGCCTGCGCAGCCGACTGACGTCCTACTTCGCCGACATCGCCGGGCTGCACCCGCGGACCCGGCAGATGGTCACCACCGCCGCCAAGGTGGAGTGGACGGTGGTCAGCACCGAGGTCGAGGCGCTGCAGCTCGAGTACAACTGGATCAAGCAGTACGACCCTCGCTTCAACGTCCGCTACCGCGACGACAAGACCTACCCGGTGCTCGCGGTCACGCTGAACGAGGAATACCCGCGGCTGATGGTCTATCGCGGGCCGCGTCGCAAGGGTGTCCGCTACTTCGGGCCCTACTCGCACGCCTGGGCGATCCGCGAAACCCTGGACCTGCTGACCCGGGTGTTTCCGGCGCGTACCTGCTCGGCGGGAGTATTCAAGCGGCACAACCAGATAGGCCGGCCCTGTCTGCTCGGCTACATCGACAAATGCTCGGCGCCGTGTATCGGCAAGGTCAGCGCCGAGCAGCACCGCAAGATCGTCGACGACTTCTGCGACTTCCTGGCCGGCAAGACCGACCGGCTGGTCCGCGACCTGGAACAGCAGATGAACGCCGCCGCGGGGCAACTTGATTTCGAGCGGGCCGCGCGACTGCGCGACGACATCTCCGCGTTGAAGCGGGCGCTGGAGAAGCAGGCCGTCGTCCTCGGTGACGGCACCGACGCCGATGTGGTGGCGTTCGCCGATGACGAGCTCGAAGCGGCGGTGCAGGTGTTCCACGTCCGCGGCGGCAGGGTCCGTGGCCAGCGGGGGTGGATCGTCGAAAAGTCGGGTGATCCAGGAGATTCCGAGAACCAGTTGGTCGAGCAGTTCCTGACCCAGTTCTATGGCGATCAGGCCGAGCTCGGCGGTGCGGCCGACGAATCGACGAACCCGGTGCCTCGCGAGGTGCTGGTCCCGTGCCTGCCGTCCGACGCCGAGGAGTTGACCGACTGGCTGTCGGGTCTGCGCGGCTCGCGGGTGAGTCTGCGGGTGGCGCGTCGCGGTGACAAACGGGTGCTGGCCGAAACCGTCCAGCGCAACGCCAAGGAGGCTTTGCAGCAACATAAGCTCAAGCGTGCCGGAGACTTCACCGCCAGATCTGCTGCGCTGCAGAGCCTTCAAGACTCGCTGGGACTGGCGGATGCGCCGCTGCGGATCGAGTGCGTCGACATCAGCCACGTGCAGGGCACCGACGTGGTGGGATCGCTGGTGGTGTTCGAGGACGGGTTGCCGCGCAAATCGGATTACCGCCACTTCGCCATCCGGGAAGCGGCGGGGGAGGGACGTTCCGACGACGTCGCCTCCATCGCCGAGGTGACCCGCCGCCGTTTCCAGCGTCATCTCAACGCCGATGTTTTGACCGCCGAAGGCAAGTCGCGACGGTTTGCCTATCCACCCAACCTCTACGTGGTCGACGGTGGGGCCCCACAGGTCAATGCCGCTGCCGCGGTGCTCTCCGAACTCGGCATCACCGATGTGGCGACCATCGGCCTGGCCAAACGCCTCGAGGAGGTGTGGGTGCCCGCCGAGCCCGATCCGGTGATCCTGCCGCGCCAGGGTGAGGGCCTCTACCTGCTGCAGCGGATCCGCGACGAGGCGCACCGGTTCGCGATCAGCTACCACCGCAGCAAGCGGTCCAAGCGGATGACGGCATCGGCGCTGGATTCGGTGCCTGGTTTGGGGGAACATCGTCGCAAGGCGCTGATCGCGCACTTCGGATCGGTGGCCCGGCTCAAGGCGGCGACCGTCCAGGAGATCACCGCGGTCCCCGGAATCGGGGCGACGACGGCCGCGGCGGTGCGCGAGGCGTTGGGGTCGGGGCCGCAGCCGGCCGAATCGTCGGTGGGACGGAACGGGAATCGGGATGACTGAGCAAGAAGCGGGAGAAGGCATGGGGGACCCTGAGGACAGCACCGGCGAATCCGGCATCGACGTGGTCCTGGTGACCGGACTGTCGGGGGCCGGGCGTGGTACCGCGGCCAAAGTGCTCGAAGACCTGGGCTGGTATGTCGCCGACAACCTGCCGCCCGAGTTGATCACCCGGATGGTGGATTTCGGCCTGGCGGCCGGTTCGCGGATCACCCAGCTCGCGGTGGTGATGGATGCCCGCTCGCGCGGGTTCACCGGCGACCTGGATTCGGTGCGCACCGAGCTGGCGACCCGCGGCATCACCCCGCGGGTGCTGTTCATGGAAGCCTCCGACGACATGTTGATTCGCCGCTACGAGCAGAACCGCCGCAGCCACCCGCTGCAGGGTGAGCACACGCTGGCCGAGGGGATCGCCGCCGAGCGGGACATGCTGGCGCCGGTCCGGGCGGCGGCCGACCTGGTGATCGATACCTCGACCCGCTCGGTCCGGGAGCTGCGGGAAAGCATCGAACGCGCCTTCGGTACCGAGGCCGTCGCGCATATCAGCGTCACCATGGAATCGTTCGGCTTCAAATACGGACTGCCGATGGACGCCGACATGGTGATGGATGTCCGGTTCCTGCCCAACCCGCACTGGGTCGACGAGCTGCGGCCGCACACCGGCCAGCATCCCGCGGTCCGCGACTACGTGCTGGGCCAGTCCGGTGCGGCCGAGTTCCTGGACACCTACCATCGGTTGCTGAACCTGGTGCTCGACGGCTATCGCCGAGAAGGAAAGCGCTACATGACCGTTGCCATCGGGTGCACCGGCGGCAAGCATCGCAGCGTCGCGATCGCCGAGGCGCTGGCGCGCTTGCTGGAAGGGCAGGAGCCTACTGCAGAGTTGTCGGTGCGGGTGCTGCACCGAGACCTGGGCCGCGAATGAGTGCCGAAATCGCCTATAGCACCAACGCGTCCATCGTGGCGCTGGGCGGTGGACACGGGTTGCACGCGACGCTGTCGGCGGCGCGCCGGCTGACCCCGCACGTGACCGCGGTGGTGACCGTTGCCGACGACGGTGGTTCCTCGGGTCGGCTGCGCGGCGAACTCGACATCATTCCGCCCGGCGACCTGCGAATGGCTTTGGCGGCGTTAGCATCCGACAGTCCGCACGGACGATTGTGGGCCACCATCATCCAGCACCGGTTCGGTGGCGACGGTGCGTTGGCCGGGCATCCGATCGGTAACCTGATGCTGGCCGGGCTGTCCGAGGTACTGGCCGACCCGGTGGCCGCACTCGATGAACTCGGCCGGATCCTGGGCGTCAAGGGCAGGGTGCTGCCGATGTGCCCGGTCGCACTGCAGATCGAGGCCGACGTGTCGGGGCTGGAGTCCGACCCCCGCATGTTCCGGGTGATCCGCGGGCAGGTGGCGATCGCGACCACTCCGGGCAAGGTGCGCCGGGTCCGGTTGCTGCCGGCCGACCCGCCGGCCACCCGCCAGGCGGTCGACGCCATCATGTCCGCCGACCTGGTGGTGCTCGGTCCCGGATCGTGGTTCACCAGCGTCATCCCGCATGTGCTGGTGCCCGGGCTGGCCGAGGCACTGCAGGCGACGTCGGCGCGGCGCGCTCTGGTGCTCAACCTGGCCGCTGAGCCGGGGGAAACCGCAGGGTTCTCGGTGGAACGTCACCTGCATGTACTGGCCCAGCATGCGCCCGGTTTCACGATCCACGACATCGTCATCGACGTCGAACGGGTGCCCGGCGAGCGTGAGCGTGAGCAGTTGCGCCGCACGGCCGCACTGCTACAAGCCGAGATTCACTTCGTCGATGTGGCGCGACCTGGTACACCTTTACATGACCCAGGCAAGCTGGCGGCGGCGCTGGACGGGGTTTTGGGACGTGCCCCCAGCGCGGCGCCGCCCACCGTGCCGACCCGCCTGCCGCAAGCGGCTGCCGGGGAGGCACAACACACCGGCTCAGAACCGCGCCGGGACGGACCGGGAGGTGACGACGCGTGGCGATGACGGCCGATGTCAAGGACGAGCTGAGCCGTCTGGTGGTCAGCGCGGTCAGCGCCCGGCGTGCCGAGGTGGCGTCGTTGCTGCGGTTCGCCGGTGGCCTGCACATCGTGGCCGGTCGGGTGGTGGTGGAAGCCGAGGTGGATCAGGGCATCATCGCGCGCCGGCTGCGTAAGGACATCTTCGACCTGTACGGCTACAACGCCGTCGTGCACGTGTTGTCCGCGAGCGGCATCCGCAAGAGCACCCGCTACGTGTTGCGGGTGGCACAGGACGGGGAGGCGTTGGCGCGCCAGACCGGCCTGCTCGATCTGCGCGGCCGCCCGGTACGCGGGCTGCCGGCCCACGTGGTCGGCGGCAGCGTCGGCGATGCGGAGGCGGCCTGGCGTGGCGCCTTCCTGGCGCACGGGTCGCTGACCGAGCCGGGGCGCTCGTCGGCGCTGGAGGTCAGCTGCCCGGGTCCGGAGGCGGCACTGGCATTGGTGGGGGCGGCTCGCAGGTTGGGCATCAGCGCCAAGGCTCGCGAAGTGCGTGGCGCTGACCGGGTGGTGGTGCGTGACGGGGAGGCGATCGGCGCGCTGCTGACCCGGATGGGTGCGCAGACCACCCGGCTGGTGTGGGAGGAACGCCGGATGCGCCGCGAGGTGCGGGCCACCGCCAACCGGTTGGCCAACTTCGACGACGCGAATCTGCGCCGCTCGGCGCGGGCCGCGGTTGCCGCAGCGGCTCGGGTGGAGCGCGCGTTGGAGATCCTCGGTGACACGGTGCCCGACCATCTGTCCGAGGCGGGCAAGCTTCGGGTCGAACACCGACAGGCCTCACTGGAGGAGCTGGGCCGGCTTGCCGATCCCCCGATGACCAAAGACGCAGTGGCCGGCCGCATTCGGCGACTGCTGTCGATGGCCGATCGCAAAGCCAAGCAGGACGGCATTCCCGACACCGAGTCGGCCGTCACTCCCGATCTGCTCGATGACGCCTGACGTCGACGGGCGGCTCGCATGGACGCCGAGATTGCAGCCGGGTACGCCGGCTCGCGAACTTTCGGTACCTCAGCGCAATCTCGCGGCGTCGTTCAATTGAACCCCTATCGAAAGGCCCTCGGATGACCATCTTGGATCGTTTCCGCATCGAGGACCGGGTCGCGATCGTCACCGGTGCGTCCAGCGGTCTGGGTGTGGCGTTCGCTCAGGCATTGGCCGAGGCCGGGGCCGACGTGGCGTTGGGGGCGCGGCGCGTCGACCGGATGGCCGATACCCGCGCGCTCGTCGAGGCGGCCGGTCGCAAGGCTGTCGCGGTAGGCACCGACGTCACCGACCCGCAGCAGTGCCAAGCCCTGGTCGATGCCGCGATGGAAGCGTTCGGCCGGGTGGACATTCTGGTCAACAATGCCGGCGTCGGCACCGCGGTGCCCGCCACCCGGGAAACTCCCGAGGAGTTCCGCTCGGTCGTCGACATCAATCTGCACGGCTGTTACTGGATGGCGCAGGCCTGCGCCAAGGTGATGCGGCCGGGCAGTTCGATCATCAATGTCAGCAGCGTCCTCGGCCTGACCACGGCGGGCCTGCCGCAGGCGGCCTACGCTGCGTCGAAGGCCGGGCTGATCGGACTGACCCGGGACCTGGCCCAACAGTGGACCGGGCGCAAGGGGATCCGGGTCAATTCGTTGGCGCCCGGATTCTTCGAGTCCGAGATGACCGACCAGTACCACGACGGTTACATCGACACCACGGTCCTCCCGCGCACTCTGGCCGGCCGGATGGGCCATCCCGATGAACTCAGCGCCGCGCTGATTTTCCTGGCCAGCGAAGCCAGCAGTTACGTCACCGGCATCACCCTGCCGGTCGAAGGCGGCCTGCTCACCACCTGAGCGGGTGCGCGCTCTTCACGATCGAGCCGAAACCGTCGTCGCGCGTCCCGCCAACCGGCAGGATGGCGCTATGACCGACCCGGTGCGCGCACCGAACGTACGCGTCGACACCCTCCTTCTGGGCAGGAGGGCGTAATACATGGCTGAGCGCACCAAGCCCATTTCGCAGGTGGCCCAACAGATGTACGCCTACCGCGACGAGTTCGTCGCCGAACTGGTTGACGTCACGAAGTCCGAAATCCGGGTCCTGGATCCCGACACCCGGATGGTCGAGCTACTGACCGCGAGCATCACCGAAGTCGTCGTCGCGGGTATCCACTATCTGGATCTCGACGGGCCGGAGACCGCGGTGCAGGCGCCCAACGCCGCGCTGACCTACGCCCGGGCGCTGGCACAGCGCGATGTGTCGCTCTCGGCGCTGATCCGGGCCTACCGGATCGGGCATGCCCGGTTCCTGGAAGCCGGCATGCGCTACGCGTCGGCGCTGACGGCCGATGCGCAGGTGCCCACGATTGTCGATCTGGTGAACCGCTCGGCCCGGTTCATCGACGTGGTGTGCGACCAGGTCGGGGTGGCCTACGAGCAGGAGCGCGATCGTTGGGTGAGTCGGCGCAGTGGGCTGCGGCAGCAGTGGGTCAGCGAATTGCTGGCCGGTGCACCGGTCGATCTGCACCGAGCAGAAGAGGCGCTGCGGTATCGGCTGGATGGCGCACATGTGGCGGCGGTGGTGTGGGCGGACATGACGGTGCCCACCCGGGACGTGGTCGCTTTGTTCGATCAGGTGCGCTGGCGCGTCGCCGCGGAACTGGGTGCGGTGGGGCGTCCGCTGATGGTGCCCACCGATGAGCGGGAGGCGCGGTTGTGGTTCTCCACGCCGCCGGCGACCGCGCCGAGAACCGCACCGATACGCGCGGCGTTCGACGGCTCGAAGCTGGCCGCGTCGCTGGCGTTCGGGGAGGTGGCCGGCGGCCTGGACGGATTCCGCCGGTCGCTGCGCCAGGCCGAGCGGGCGAAGGCGGTGGTCCTGGCGGGTCGGGGGCGCTCGCGGTCGCGTATCGCGTTCTACGCCGAAGTGGTTCCGATCGCGCTGATGGCCGGCGACATGGGTGAACTCCGCAGTTTCGTCGCTGCGGCGCTCGGTGAGCTGGCCATCGACGATGAGCGCACTGGGTGGCTGCGTGAGACGCTGCGAGAGTTTCTGGCCCGCAGCCGCAGCCATGTCGCGACCGCGGATGCGATGGTGCTGCACCGCAACACCATTCAATACCGGGTGGCCCAGGCGATGGAGTTGTGCGGCCGCAGCTTCGACGATCCGGACGTTGTGGTGCAGGTGCAGATCGCGCTTGAGGTCTGCCGGTGGATGGCCCCCGCGGTGCTGCGGGCGCCGGCTGGTTGAGCGTTGTGCTCTGCGCACAATCGCGGGCGTCAACTTCGGCTCCTGAAAATATGGTGCCTGTCACCCGCCCGGGCATACGGTTACTGACATCACCACCGAATAGCCATAGTTGAGTGAGGCACCATGCATTTCGCCGAGTTGCCGGATGAGCGGGCCGCCCGTGACCCTGACGGGCCGGCATTGGCTGATCCACACAACGGTCAGCTGACCAATGCCCAACTACTGGAGCGGGTGCAGACCGCTGCCGCCCGGTTCGCCGAGGCCGGTGTGGGTGTCGGCGACATGGTCGCGGTTCAGCTGCCGAACCGCATCGAGCTGATCGTCGCATTGTTCGCGGCGTGGCGGGTCGGGGCCGCCGCCACCCCGGTCAACCCGGCGCTGACGGCCAGTGAAGCCGGTTACCAGCTCGTCGACTCGTCGGCGCGGGTTCTGGTCTGCGAAGCGCCCGCGGAGCACGCTCCCTCCGGCTGCACGGTGCTGACACTGGCCGACCTGGCGCAGCCCGCCGGCGCATCGACCGCGACGGCGGTCGAGCCGTCGGATGCCGCGGTGGCTCTGGTGATCTACACCAGCGGCACGACCGGACGGCCCAAGGGGGTGGAGCTGACCCACACCAACATCATGGCGATGGTGCAGTCGATGGTGGCGTTCACCGGGTTGGGAGCCGACGATCACAGCCTGCTGATCCTGCCGCTGTTCCATGTCAACGGCATCGTGGTCAGCGTGTTGTCGCCACTGCTGGCCGGCGGACAGGCCACCGTGGCCGGGCGCTTCGACCCGAGAACGTTTTTCGACATCGTCGAGCGGGTCCGGCCCACCACGTTCTCGGCGGTCCCGACGATCTACAACATGTTGGCCAACCTGCCGGCCGAGGTCACTCCCGACACCAGCTCGTTGCGTTACGCGGTATGCGGGGCCGCCCCGGCTTCAGTCGAGCTGATCCGCCGCTTCGAGCAGCGCTACAACGTCCCCATCGTCGAAGGCTACGGCCTGTCCGAAGGGACCTGCGCGTCCACCACCAACCCGATCGAGGGCGTGCGTAAACCCGGCACCGTCGGGATGCCGCTGCCCGGTATTCAAGTCGCGATCATGGACTCGGCCGGTGCGCTCATCACCGATGGGTCGCCCGGTGAGGTCGTGGTGGCGGGCCCGACGGTGATGCGCGGCTACCTCAACCGGCCCGAGGAGACCGCCAAAACCATCGTCGACGGCTGGTTGCACACCGGCGACATCGGATTCTTCGACGCCGACGGCTATCTGACGCTGATCGACCGGGCGAAGGACATGATCATCCGCGGCGGGGAGAACATCTACCCCAAAGAGATCGAAACGGTGCTCTACACCCACCCCGCGGTCCGGGAGGCCGCGGTGGTCGGCCGGCCCGACCCGGTGTACGGCGAGGTGGTGGTGGCGTTCGTGGTCACCGGTGACGGTGACGCGGCGACTAGCGCCGACGAACTGCACCAGCACCTCGCGGCATCGCTGGCCAAATACAAACTGCCCGCCGAGATCATCGTCGTGGCAGAGCTGCCCAAGAACCCGGTCGGCAAGATCGACAAGCCGGCTCTACGACGCCGATTCATCACGTCCAGCAATTGAGAACGAGGTCATCATGGGATTCATCACACCGACGGTTCCGGACGTCGACCCCGACACCTGGTCAACCCTGCCGTGGCGCAGCCGGATTCAGGTGTGCAGCCGGCACTGGGCGCGCCACGGGTTGGGCACCCCGTCGGCGATCTATCTGCTCTACCTGCTCAAGATCGCCGGCTACGTTGTCGGCGCCGCGGCGGTCATCGCGCTGACCCCCGGCCTGGGCGGGCTCGGGCGCATCGCCGATTGGTGGACGCAGCCAATCGTGTACCAGAAGGTCATCGTTTTCACCCTGCTGTTCGAGGTCCTCGGACTGGGCTGCGGGTCGGGCCCGCTGACCGGGCGATTCTGGCCTCCGATCGGCGGTCTGCTGTACTGGTTGCGGCCCAAGACGATTCGGCTGCCACCCTGGCCGGGAAAAGTTCCCTTCACCCGAGGTGACACCCGCACCGTGGTCGACGTCGCGCTGTATGTCGCGGTGCTGGCCTCCGGCGTGTGGGCGTTGCTGGCGCCCGGCCACGGAGGCTCGGTCACCGGTACCGGTGACGTCGGCTTGATCGACCCGATGCTGGTGATTCCCACCATCGTCACCCTGGTGCTGCTGGGGCTGCGGGACAAGACCATCTTCCTGGCCGCGCGTGCCGAGCACTACGGGCTGAGCCTGCTGGTGTTCTTCTTCCCCTACATTGACCAGATGTCCGCTTTCAAGATCATCATGCTCGGGTTGTGGTGGGGAGCAGCGACATCCAAACTGAACCATCACTTCCCGTATGTGGTAGCGGTGATGTCCAGCAACAACGCACTGCTGCGTCCCAGGATGTTCAACTGGTTCAAGGACAGGCTCTACCTCGACCCCGTCAACGACCTGCGGCCCAGCCGGCTACCGAACCTGATGGCGCATGTCGGCGGCACCACAGCGGAATTCATCGTTCCGGCGGTGCTGGTGTTCGCCGCCGGCGATCACCCGTGGCGCTGGGTTCTGATCGCGTTCATGGTGATTTTCCACCTCAACATCATTTCCAACCTGCCGATGGGCGTTCCGCTGGAGTGGAACGTGTTCTTCATCTTCTCGCTGTTCTACCTGTTCGGGCAGCACACCGAGATCAGCGTCTTCGACTTGAACTCGCCGCTGCTGCTGGCCATCCTGTTGACCGGGTTGCTGGTGGTGCCGATAGCGGGAAACATGTTTCCGCAACAGATTTCGTTCCTTCCGGCGATGCGTTACTACGCCGGTAACTGGGCCACCAGCGTCTGGTGCTTCAAGCCCGGTGTCGAAGACGCCATCGAAGCCAATGTCGTCAAAAGCTCGGCGCTGGTGATCAACCAGTTGGCCAAACTCTACGACCGCGCCACCGCTGAACTGGTCGCCGACAAGATGCCCGGCGCGTTTCGCTCCATGCACCTGCACGGACGCGCCCTCAACGGGTTGCTGCCCCGGGCGCTGGGCGGTGCGGACAAGCTGCCCGACTACCACGTCCGCGAGGGCGAGATCATCGCCGGGCCGCTGGTCGGATGGAACTTCGGTGAAGGGCACCTGCACAACGAGCAGCTGGTCGAGGCGGTGCAGCGGCGCTGCCAGTTGGCCGAAGGTGATCTGCGGGTGATCATCCTGGAGGGTCAACCCATTCACACCAAGAAGCAGGCCTATCGCATCGTCGACGCAAACTCCGGGCTGATCGAGGCCGGTTACGTCAATGTCGATGACATGTTGACCCGCCAGCCCTGGCCCGAACCGGGCGACGAGTTCCCGGTGCATGTCACCGCGCGCGGCACAGACAAAGCCGCACGGTGAGGACAGCCGGCGACCGATGCAGGGCGAGGCACCGCCCGCCTGCGGGGGAGAGCGGTCAGTCATGAGAGCGGTCGTAGTGGGCGCCGGCCCCAATGGGCTGGCGGGCGCGATAGAGCTGGCGCGCAACGGTGTTGACGTGCAGGTGCTCGAGGCTTCGGACACCGTCGGCGGGGGCGCGCGCTCCAGTGAGCTGACGGTCCCCGGTGTCATTCACGACCACTGCGCGGCGTTTCACCCGCTGGGTGTGGGCTCCCCGTTCTGGCAGCAGGTCGACCTGGGGCGCTACGGGCTGGTGTGGAAGTGGCCCGAGATCGACTGCGCGCACCCGCTCGACGACGGCTCGGCGGGCGTGCTGTATCAGTCGGTCGAGCAGACCGCCGCCGGCCTGGGCGTCGACGGCGCCCGCTGGCAGCGCACGGTGGGCCGGCTCGCCACGGGATTCGACGCGCTGGCCGAAGACCTGCTGCGCCCGGTGCTGCATCTGCCGCAACACCCGATCCGGCTGGCCGCGCTGGGCCCGCCCGCGCTGCTGCCCGCCACCGCGGCGGCTCGCTGGTTTCGCACCGAGGCGGCCCGGGCGTTGTTCGGCGGCGCCGCCGCGCACAGTTACACCCGGCTGGATCGACCGCTGGTCGCGGCCATGGCGCTGATGTTCCTGGCCGGTGGTCACCGGTACGGCTGGCCGGTCGCCGAAGGCGGATCGGGCAGAATCACCGCGGCCATGGCCGCGGCGCTGGGCGACTACGGCGGAAGCATCACCACCGGTGTCACCGTCACGAGCCGCGCCGACCTCCCGGACGCCGATATCGTGCTGCTCGACCTGAGCCCGGCTGCGGCCTGCCAGATCTACGGCGATCTGATGCCGGGGCGGATCCGCCGGTCCTATCAGCGCTACCGGTACGGCTCCTCGGCGTTCAAGGTCGACTTCGCCATCGACGGCGATATCCCCTGGACCAACCCGGATTGCGGCCGCGCCGGCACGGTGCACCTGGGCGGCACCTTCACCCAGATCGCCGACTCGGAACGCCAACGCGCGCAGGGCAAGATGTCGCAGCAACCGTTCATCATCCTGGGCCAGCAGTTTTTGGCCGACCCGTCCCGCTCAGTGGGAGCGGTCAACCCGATCTACGCCTACGCGCATGTACCGTTCGGGTATGACGGCGACGCCACCGGCATCATCACCGACCAGATCGAGCGGTTCGCGCCGGGATTCCGTGACCGCGTCGTCGCCACGGTAAGCAAGGGAACCGCCGAAATGCATTCCTACAACCCGAATTGCATCGGCGGCGACATTATCGGCGGCGCCAACGACGGGCTGCAGTTGCTGTTTCGCCCGCGCGTCGCGCTCGACCCCTATTGCACCGGGGTGCCCGGGGTGTTCCTGTGTTCGCAGTCCACCCCGCCGGGTGCCGCGCTGCACGGCCTCTGCGGCTACAACGCTGCCCAATCGGCGTTGCGGCGCCATGGGCTCCGGCAAAGAAAGTGAGTACTCCATGAAGCAACTCAGTGGCATGGATTCCAGTTTTCTGTTCATGGAGACGGCGACAACCTTCGGTCATGTCACCGGCCTGATGATCTTCGAGCGGCCCGATGCGGACTACGACCCCTACGCGGCGGTGTACGCCAAGTACGCCTCGCTGATCGGTGAGCTGGAGCCGCTGCGGCGCCGGGTGGTGGAGGTGCCGTTCGGGCTGGATCACCCCTACTGGGTCTTCGACCCGAACTTCGATCTCGACTTCCATGTCCGGGAACTGCATCTGGCGCGGCCGGGCCTGGTCGATCAGCTGGCCGAACAGGTGTGCCGCATCGTTGGTCGGCCGATGGACCGCAGCCGGCCGCTGTGGGAGGTCTACGTCATCGACGGCTTGGTCGACGGCCGATGGGCGCTGCTGACCAAGTACCACCACGCCACCATCGACGGCGCGTCCGGGCAGCTGATGCTGCAGATCCTCACCGACACCACCCCGGACGCACCCGCGCCGGGGCCCAGCCCGTCCTGGGAACCCGAGGCGGTGCCCTCGACCACGGAATTGCTGCGTCGGACGATGAATCAGCTGGCCCGCCACCCGTTTCGCGCGATGCGGGTGCAGGCGCGAATCGTGGGCCGGCTCGCCGACGCCGCCGGAATCCACAGCCTGGCCAGCGCGGCCGGCCGGGCCGGGGCAGCGGTCAAATGGGTCGCCCAGCGCGGCAGCGGGAGCCGGCCGAGCCTGTCGTTGCCGGCGGCCACCGCTCCACCGACACCGTGGAACAAGGCGATCAGCGGGCATCGCCGCTTTGCGATGCGGACCACCTCGCTGGAGAACGTCAAGCGGCTCAAGGAGGCCACCGGCGGCACCGTCAACGACGTGGTGATGGCGATCTGCGCCGGCGGACTGCGCGCGTATCTGCTGGCCCACGACGCGCTGCCGGACCGGCCGCTGCGCGCGATGGTTCCGGTGTCGATCCGCACCGGTGACGAGGCCGATCCGTGGACCAACCGGGTGTCGGCGATATTCGCCGAGCTGCCCACCGATTGCGACGACCCGGTGGAGCGGGTGGCACGTTGCCGTACCGCGATGCAGGACGCCAAGCGCACCCACGACATGGTTCCGGCCGCCGAGCTGGTCGACCTGACCCAGTACTCGCCGCCGGTGCTGGCCACCGCGGCGATGCGGCTGGCGTCGGGGCTGCGGCTGGCCGACCGGGTGACGCTGCCGTTCAACGTGGTGGTCTCCAACGTGCCCGGTCCGCGCGAGCCGCTCTATTTCGCCGGGGCCAAGCTGTGTCATCAGTTCCCGGTGTCGATCGTCACCGACGGACAGGGCCTCAACATCACCGTGGTCAGCTATCTGGACCGGTTGGACTTCGGTTTCATCGCCGACCGCGACCTGGTGCCCGACGTCTGGGACCTGGCCGACATGCACGTCGCGGAGATCACCCGGTTGTTCGAGGCCACCGGCGCGCAGTGGGCCGAACCGCCGCAGCCCGCCCATCCGCGCCGCGGCCCGATCAAGCTGGCCGAGCCGGCGAACGAGCCGGAAGCAGCCACGCCGCCGCTGACCCCCGGGCGCCGCTGATACCTCCCGACGGTGCCGGCAACTCCCGCGCCATACCGCCCGGTCAGTGCCAGTCGGTGACCGTTTAGGCTGACCGGTAGCACTTGGACGTGCCGGCACCACACCAGACAGACTTGGCAACACACAAGGAGAGACACGTGACGATCCGGGTAGGCGTGAACGGCTTCGGTCGTATCGGACGCAACTTCTACCGGGCGCTCGCTGCGCAGAAGGCGCTGGGCACCGCCGCCGACATCGAGATCGTGGCGGTCAACGACCTCACCGACAATGCGTCGCTGGCGCACCTGCTGAAGTTCGACTCCATCCTGGGCCGGCTGCCCGAGGACGTCAGCCTCGAGGGCGACGACACCATCGTGGTCGGCAACACCAAGATCAAGGCGCTCGAGGTCAAAGAGGGCCCGGCCGCACTGCCCTGGGGTGACCTGGGTGTGGACGTGGTGGTCGAGTCCACCGGCATCTTCACCAACGCCGCCAAGGCCAAGGGCCACCTGGATGCCGGCGCCAAGAAGGTCATCATCTCCGCGCCGGCCACCGACGAGGACATCACCATCGTGCTGGGCGTCAACGACGACAAGTACGACGGCAGCCAGAACATCATCTCCAACGCGTCGTGCACCACGAACTGCCTGGGCCCGCTGGCCAAGGTCCTGCACGACGAGTTCGGCATCGTCAAGGGCCTGATGACCACCATCCACGCCTACACCCAGGATCAGAACCTGCAGGACGGCCCGCACTCCGACCTGCGCCGGGCCCGCGCCGCCGCGGTCAACATCGTGCCCACCGGCACCGGTGCCGCCAAGGCGATCGGCCTGGTGCTGCCCGAGCTCAAGGGCAAGCTCGACGGCTACGCGCTGCGGGTGCCGATCCCGACCGGCTCGGTTACCGACCTGACCGCCGAGCTGGCCCGCTCGGCGTCCGTCGCGGACATCAACGCCGCGATGAAGGCCGCTGCCGAGGGGCCGATGAAGGGCATCCTGAAGTACTACGACGCACCGATCGTGTCGTCCGACATCGTCACCGACCCGCACTCGTCGCTGTACGACTCGGGGCTGACCAAGGTGATCGACAACCAGGCCAAGGTGGTGTCCTGGTACGACAACGAGTGGGGCTACTCCAACCGGCTGGTCGACCTGGTCGCCCTGGTCGGCAAGTCGCTGTAAGGCCGTGGCTCACAAGACGCTCGACGACCTGCTCGCCGAGGGGGTTTCGGGTCGCGGAGTGCTGGTGCGCTCCGACCTGAACGTTCCGCTCGACGACCAGGGAGTGATCACCGACACCGGCCGCATCACCGCCTCGGTGCCGACGTGCAAGGCGCTGGCCGAGGCCGGCGCCAAGGTGGTGGTGACCGCGCACCTGGGCCGGCCCAAGGGCGAACCCGACCCGGCGCTGTCGTTGGCGCCGGTCGCGGCCGCGCTGAGCGAACAGCTGGGACGACACGTGCAGCTGGCCGGCGACGTGGTCGGCGGCGACGCCCTGGCCCGCGCCGAGGGCCTCACCGACGGTGACGTGCTGCTGCTGGAGAACATCCGCTTCGACCCCCGCGAGACCAGCAAGGACGACGCGCAGCGCCTTGAGCTCGCCCGTGCGCTGGCCGAGCTGGTGGCGGCACCGGATGGTTCCCCGGGTGCGTTCGTCTCCGACGGGTTCGGGGTGGTGCACCGCAAGCAGGCCTCGGTCTATGACGTGGCCACCCTGCTGCCGCACTACGCCGGCACGCTGGTGGCCGCCGAGATCGCCGTGCTGGAGCAGCTGACCAGCTCTACCGAGCGGCCCTACGCGGTGGTGCTGGGTGGCTCGAAGGTGTCCGACAAGCTGGCCGTCATCGAATCGTTGGCCACCAAGGCCGACAGCATCGTGATCGGCGGCGGCATGTGCTTCACATTCCTGGCTGCACAGGGGCTTTCGGTGGGCAGCTCACTGCTGGAAAGCGACATGATCGACACCTGCCGTCGGCTGCTGGACACCTATGCCGACGTGCTGCGGTTGCCGGTGGACATCGTCGTCGCGGACAAGTTCAGCGCCGATGCGACTCCGGAAACTGTTGCCGCCGATGAGATTCCGGCTGACAAGATGGGGCTGGACATCGGGCCCGGTTCTGTGCAGCGGTTCACCGCGCTGCTGAGCAACGCGGCGACCATATTCTGGAACGGTCCGATGGGCGTCTTCGAGTTCCCGGCGTTCGCGGCCGGCACCAAGGGCGTCGCCGAGGCGATCGTCGCTGCCACCGGTAAGGGTGCGTTTTCCGTGGTCGGCGGGGGAGATTCGGCGGCCGCGGTGCGGGCCCTGGGATTGCCCGAGGACGGTTTCTCGCACATTTCCACCGGCGGCGGCGCGTCGCTGGAATACCTTGAGGGCAAGGCGTTGCCCGGAATCCAAGTACTGAGCAGCTAAGGGGTGGGTATGAGCCGCACGCCGTTGATCGCCGGCAACTGGAAGATGAACCTGAACCACTTCGAGGCGATTGCGCTGGTGCAGAAGGTGGCATTCTCCCTGCCGGACAAGTACTACGACCGGGTCGACGTGACGGTGCTGCCGCCGTTCACCGACCTGCGCAGTGTGCAGACCCTGGTCGACGGTGACAAGCTGCGGCTGACCTTCGGCGCGCAGGACGTGTCGCAGCACGATTCGGGTGCCTACACCGGCGAAGTCAGCGGCGCCTTTTTGGCCAAGCTGGGCTGCAGCTTCGTCGTGGTCGGGCATTCCGAGCGGCGCAGCTACCACGGTGAGGACGACGCGCTGGTGGCGGCCAAGGCCGCGGCCGCGCTCAAGCACGGCCTGACCCCGATCGTGTGTCTGGGCGAGCACCTGGAGATCCGGGAAGCCGGCAACCACGTCGAGCACTGCGTCGCCCAGCTGCGGGGCTCGCTGGCGGGTTTGAGCGCCGAGCAGATCGGCCAGGTCGTCATCGCCTACGAGCCGGTCTGGGCCATCGGGACCGGCCGGGTCGCCGGAGCCGCCGACGCTCAGGAGGTGTGCACGGCCTTGCGCAGCGAGCTGGCCGCGCTGGCGACGCCGCAGATCGCCGACACGGTGCGGGTGCTCTACGGCGGATCGGTGAATGCCAAGAACATCGGCGAGCTGATCGCCCAGGACGACGTGGACGGCGCGCTGGTGGGCGGGGCGTCGCTGGATGGTGAGCAGTTCGCCACGTTGGCGGCCATCGCCGCCGGCGGCCCGCTGCCCTGATCGCCGCGGCGCTGCCGAGAGTGCCGTCAGGTAGGGACCTTCCCGGGCTTTTCCTGCCTGGCTGCACTCTCGCGACGAGTCGGCTCGATTACAGGGCGGCCGACCCCACCCGGTAGGGTGTGAACCATGGTGTTGGGCTTGCAGATTGTCTTGGTGATCACCAGCGTGCTGCTGGTGCTGCTGGTGCTGCTGCACCGCGCCAAGGGCGGCGGCCTGTCGACGCTCTTCGGTGGTGGCGTGCAGTCGAGCCTGTCCGGATCCACCGTGGTGGAGAAGAACCTGGACCGGCTGACCCTGTTCATCATCGGCATCTGGCTGGTGTCCATCGTGGGCATGGGTCTCTGGATCAAATTCGCCGCCTGACGCCCTGCGGCGCCGATAGCTAGTCGGCGGTACGGTTGCGCAGCGCGTTCACCACGTTCATGAAGCCCTGCAACGCGTGCTCGGCCGCCGACACCGGTGACATCACCGTTTCGCCCAGGCTGACGATGTAGTCGATGCGATCCACGATGGCTTCCACCGGCTCGATCAGGGTCGCCAGTCGCTTGGCCAGGTCGTCCAGGCCGGCCATCGTCGCCTCAAGGTGATCCAGTCCGTTACCCAGACGTTCCACCGTGGCGTTCAAGCCGGCCAGGGAGCTGTTGAGCTCGTTCATGGTGTCCCCGAGGCCGGTCAGCACGCCCTCGAGTTGCCCGACCGTCACATCGGCGTTCATCGCCGCCTGCGCCAGTGTCTTGAGCCGTCGCCGCTCCGGGCCGGTGCCGGATCTATCTGCCATGACGATCATTATGACGCCTCGCGTAGCGGAAGTATCGCCGGTATCGGCTCGCGTGGCGGTCAGTCGGCGGGCAGGCCCGCCGCGGCCGCCGCATCGAGCAGCCAGACGGTCTGTTCGCGCCCCCGCGCCCCGGCAGCCGGCAGTTCCACCGCGGCGGCGCCGGCGACGGCGGCGGCGACCGCGTCGGCTTTGGCCGCCCCCGACACCACCAACCAGACCTCGCGGGATCGTTGGACCGCGGGCAGCGTCAGGGTGATGCGACGCGGCGGCGGCTTGGGGGAGTCGTGCACCGGCACCACCAACCGGGCGGTCTCCCGCACCGCGGGGGTGTCGGGAAACAACGAGTTGATGTGTCCCTCGCCGCCCATCCCGAGCAGGTGGACGTCGAACCCGTCGGCGCCGTGATCGGCCAGGACCTGTTCGTACGCCAGCGCCGCGACGTCGAGGTCATCGCCGAATTCGCCGTCGCTGGCCGCCATCGCGTGCACGTTCGCAGCCGGAATGTCGACATGGTCCAGCAGGGCCTCACGGGCCTGTTTGACGTTGCGTTCGTCGTCGTCGGCGGGCACGAACCGGTCGTCACCGAAGAAGACCCGCACCTTGGTCCAGTCGACGCGGTCCGCCTGTTCGCGGACCCGGCGCAGCAGGCCGATACCGGTGCCGCCGCCGGTCAATACGATCAGCGCCCGGCCGCGGGCCGCGATCGCTGACTCGATGGCGGTCAGCAGCCGGTCGCCGGCCGCGGCGACCAACGCATCGGCGTCGGGGTAGGTCTGCACGCTGGTGCTACTCACACGTACTCCACTCGGTCGATGCCGCGCAGCGCGTCATGGTAGATCTCGTCGGGGTCGAGCCGGCGCAGATCCTCGGACAGGCATTCGGGGACATCGCGGCGCGGCAACGGGACCAGTGCGTCGGGCCGGTCGGTTCGGCGCAGGGTCGCCGTCACCCCGTCCTGCGGACGACTCAGGGTCACCGTCTCGCTGGTGCGTACCAGTTCGACCTTGAGTTCACCGACTGCGCGGCGTACCGGGCCGTCGATCCGGCTGGCCAGCCATCCGGCCAAGACATCCAGCGCCGGTTCGGTTTCCAGACCCGAAATCAGTGCCGAAGTGACCGGCTCGTAAGGGGGTTGGTCGAGCGCGGAGGCGAGCAGCGCACGCCAGTAGGTGATGCGGCTCCAGGCCAGGTCGGTGTCGCCGTCGGTGTAGCCCGGCAGCCGGCTCTTGATGGACGACAGCGGGTCGACGCCGTTGGTGGCATCGGTGATTCGGCGAAGCGCCAGCCGACCCAACGGGTCATCGGCGGGCACTGCGGGTGCGACGCCGGGCCACCAGGCCACCACCGGGATGTCGGGCAGCAGGAACGGGACCACGACGCTGTCGGCGTGGGCGGCCAGCGGACCGGAGAGCTGCAGGACCACGACCTCCCCGGCCCCGGCGTCGCCGAATATTCGCAGTTGGGCGTCCAGCCGCGGGTCTTTCGCGTCGGGATCGGCGGTTGTCACCACGATCACCCGGCTGGGATGTTCCTGGCTCGCGGCGTTGGCCGCGGCGACGGACTCCTCGAGCAGCGAGTCGTTGTCCGGTGCGATGATCAGCGTCAGCACCCGGCCCATGGTCACCACCCCGACACGCTCGCGCGCTTCGTTCAGCTTCTTGTTGATCGCGGTGGTGTCCGTATCCGGAAGGTCGATGATCATTGGTTCATCCCTACGTTCGTCGAGCCAACCCGCGAGATTGCATCATTGTCCGAAAACTGCGAGTAACCCGGTACATCACTGCAATCTCGGCGGGGAAAGTGATCACGGCCGCCGCCATTCCCGGTCGTCGCGCCGCAGCATCTCCACTGCGGATGCCGGGCCCCAGGTCCCGGCTTGGTACGGATCCGGCGTCCCGTGGGCGGCCCAGTTCTCCAGGACGGGATCGAGGATTTCCCAAGACAATTCGACTTCCGCATTGACCGGGAACAGCGACGGTTCACCCAGCAGCACGTCCAGGATCAGGCGTTCGTAAGCTTCGGGGGAGTCCTCGGAGAACGCCGAGCCGTAGGAGAAGTCCATGTTGACGTCGCGGACTTCCATCAGGTGTCCGGGCACCTTGGAGCCGAAGCGCAGCGTGATCCCCTCATCCGGCTGCACCCGGATCACCAGCGCGTTCTTGCCGAGTTCGTCGGTCATTGTCGCGTCGAACGGCAGGTGCGGTGCGCGCTTGAACACCAGAGCGATCTCGGTGACCCGCCGGCCCAGCCGTTTCCCGGTCCGCAGATAGAACGGCACCCCGGCCCAGCGCCGGGTGTCGACCTCCAGGGTGATCGCGGCGAATGTCTCGGTGATCGAGTCGCTGGCGAAGCCGTCCTCCTCCAACAAGCCGACCACCCGCTGACCGCCCTGCCAGCCGCCGGTGTACTGGCCGCGGGAGGTGGTCTGATCCAGCGGCTGCGCCAGCCGAGTCGCGGAGAGCACCTTGATCTTCTCGGCCTGCAGTTCGGCGGGACCGAAGCTGACCGGCTCCTCCATCGCGGTCAGCGCCAGCAGCTGCAGCAGGTGGTTCTGGATGACGTCGCGGGCCGCGCCGATTCCGTCGTAGTAGCCGGCGCGGCCACCCAGGCCGATGTCTTCGGCCATGGTGATCTGTACGTGGTCCACGTAGTGGGCGTTCCAGATCGGGTCGAACAGCTGATTGGCGAACCGCAACGCCAGGATGTTCTGAACCGTCTCCTTGCCCAGATAGTGGTCGATCCGGAAGACCGACTCCTCCGGAAACACGCTGTTGACAACGGCGTTCAGTTCCCGAGCACTGTCCAGATCGTGGCCGAACGGCTTTTCGATCACCACCCGGCTCCAGCGATCGTCGCTGGGGCGGGCAAGTCCGGAGGAGTGCAGTTTGTCGCACACCACCGGAAACGCCGACGGCGGGATGGACAGGTAGAACGCGTGATTGCCACCGGTGCCACGCTCGGCGTCGAGCTTCGCCAGTGTCTCGGCGAGCCGGGCGAACGCGGCGTCATCGTCGAAAGTGCCCTCCACGAACCGCAATCCCTCGGCCAACCGCTCCCAGACCGCTTCGCGGAACGGGGTGCGCGCGTGCGCCTTGACGGCGTCGTGGACGATCTGAGAAAAATCCTCGTCGGTCCAGTCCCGCCGGGCGAAACCGACCAGAGCGAAGGTGGGCGGCAGCAGTCCGCGGTTGGCCAGGTCATAGATCGCCGGCATCAGCTTCTTGCGGGCCAGATCTCCGGTGACCCCGAAGATGACGACACCACAGGGCCCGGCGATTCGCGGCAGGCGTTTATCCCGCTTGTCCCGCAGCGGGTTGCGCCAGGCCGCGGCGCTCACTGGGCGGCGGACTCGAGCTGCGCCTGGGTGGCCTGGAGCAGCTCGTTCCAGGACTCCTCGAACTTCTGCACGCCCTCATCTTCGAGGACCGTGAACACGTCGGGCAGGTCGACACCGACCGCGGCAAGCCGATCGAACACATCCTGGGCCGTCGATCCCGTGCCGCTGACCGTGTCGCCGCGGACTTCGCCGTGGTCGGCGACGGCCTCGATTGTCTTCTCCGGCATGGTGTTCACCGTGTTCGGTGCCACCAGCTCGGTGACGTAGAGGGTGTCGGAGTAGTCGGGGTTCTTCACCCCGGTCGAGGCCCACAGCGGGCGCTGCACCCGGGCGCCGTCGGCGGCCAGCGCCGCGTAGCGGGCACCGCCGTCGAACACCTCCTGGTAGGCCGCGTAGGCCAGCCGGGCGTTGGCCACACCGGCCTGACCGCGCAGCGCCAGCGCCTCGTCGGACCCAATCGCCTCGAGTCGCTTGTCGATCTCGGTGTCGACCCGGGACACGAAGAACGATGCCACCGAGTGGATGCGGGACAGATCGTGACCGGCCGCCTTGGCGGCCTCCAGGCCGGCCAGGTAGGCGTCGATCACCTCCTGGTGCCGCTGCACCGAGAAGATCAAGGTGACGTTGACCGAAATCCCTTCCGCCAGTGTGGCGGTGATCGCCGGCAGGCCGGCCTTGGTCGCCGGAATCTTGATCAGCAGGTTGGGCCGGTCGACGATCTTCCACAACTCGACGGCCTGTGCCACGGTCTTGTCGGTGTCGTGAGCCAGCCGGGGGTCGACCTCGATCGACACCCGGCCGTCGACCCCCGCGGAGGCCTCCCATTGCGGCGCCAGCACATCGCAGGCATCGCGGACGTCGTCGGTGGTGACGGTGCGGATGGTGGCTTCCACATCGGCACCGCGGGCGGCTAACTCGCGGACCTGGGCGTCGTAGACGTGGCCCTGCTCGAGCGCCTTCTGGAAGATGGTGGGGTTGGTGGTGACGCCGACCACGCTGCGGGTGGCGATCAGGTCGGCCAGATTGCCCGACTGCAACCGGTCTCGGGACAGGTCGTCCAGCCACACCGACACACCCGCGGCGCTCAGCGCGGCAAGATTGGGGTTTTGGGAAGCCATGGTTACTACCTCTCTCATCCGCCCTCGTTGTTTCTAGTTGTCCAGTGCACGTTCAGCGGCGGCGGCGACGGCCTCGGCGGTGAAGCCGTACTCCCGGAACAGCGTCGCGTAGTCGGCGGATTCCCCGAAATGCTCAATCGACACGATTTGCCCCGTGTCACCGACCAGTTTGTGCCAGCACTGCGCGATGCCGGCCTCGACAGCGACCCGCGCCGACACCGCGGGCGGCAGCACCGAGTCGCGGTACTCGACGGGCTGGGATTCGAACCACTCCACGCACGGCATCGACACTACCCGCGCGATGATGTCCTTGTCGGCCAGCAGCTTCTGGGCTTCGACCGCGTACTGGACCTCGGATCCGGTGGCGATGAGCACCACGTCGGGTAGCTCGCCGCCCGCATCACCCAGCACGTAGCCGCCCTTGGCGACACCGTCGGCGTCGGTGCCCTCCAGTACGGGGACCCCCTGGCGGGTCAGCGCGAACCCGACCGGACCGCTGTCGGCCCCGCGGGCCAGCACGGTGCGCCAGGCGTAGGCGGTTTCGTTGGCGTCGGCCGGGCGCACCACCGACAGCCGCGGGATGGCCCGCAACGCCGCCAGGTGCTCGATCGGCTGATGGGTAGGCCCGTCCTCGCCCAGCCCGATCGAATCGTGGGTCCACACGTAGATCGGGTCGATGTTCATCAGCGCCGCCAACCGCACCGCCGGGCGCATGTAGTCGGAGAACTGCAGGAAAGTCCCGCCGTAGGCGCGGGTCGGGCCATGCAGCACGATCCCGGACAAGATCGAGCCCATCGCGTGCTCGCGCACCCCGAAGTGCAGGGTGCGGCCGTACTGGTCGGCGGTGTATTCGCTCGTCGAGATCGATTCCGGCCCAAAGGAAGCGACGCCGTCCATGGTGGTGTTGTTGCTGCCGGCCAGGTCCGCTGAGCCGCCCCACAGTTCGGGCAGCTTCGGCCCAACCGCGGAGAGCACCTTGCCCGAGGCCGCCCGGGTGGCCACCGCTTTGGAGCCGGGTTCCCAGTGCGGCAGGTCGTCGTCCCAGCCGTCGGGCAGCTGCCCGGCCTCCAGCCGGTCCAGCAGTGCCCTGCGCTGCGGCTCGCGCTCGGCCCAGGCGTCGAACTCCGACTGCCAGCTCTCGCGCGCGGCCTGACCGCGGGCGATCAGGCCGCGGGTGTGGGCGATGACATCGTCGCGCACGTCGAAGCTCTTGTCCGGGTCGAATCCCAGCGCCGTCTTGGTGGCGGCCACCTCGGCGTCGCCCAACGCCGCACCGTGCGCCTTGCCGGTGTTCATCAGGTTCGGGGCCGGGTAGCCGATGATGGTGCGCAGTGAGATGAACGACGGACGGTCGGTGACGGCCTTGGCCTCGGCGATCGCCGCCTCGATGCCGGCCACGTTCTCACCGCCCTCGATCTCCTGCACATGCCAGCCGTAGGCGCGGTAGCGCGCGGCGGTGTCCTCGGACAGCGCGATCCTGGTGTCGTCCTCGATCGAAATCTTGTTGTGGTCGTAGAACACGATCAGGTTGCCCAGCTGCTGGGTGCCGGCCAGCGATGACGCCTCGCTGGTCACTCCCTCCTCGATGTCACCGTCGGAGGCGATCACGTAGATGAAGTGGTCGAACGGGCTGGCGCCCTTCTCGGCGTCGGGATCGAACAGCCCGCGCTCGTAACGTGCCGCCATCGCCATCCCGACCGCCGAGGCCAGGCCCTGGCCCAGCGGGCCGGTGGTGATCTCCACCCCGCGGGTGTGCCCGTACTCGGGGTGGCCCGGGGTCTTGGATCCCCAGGTGCGCAGTGCCTCGAGATCGGACAGTTCCAGACCGAAGCCGCCCAGGTAGAGCTGGATGTAGAGGGTCAGGCTGGAATGCCCGCAGGACAGCACGAAACGGTCCCGACCGATCCAGTGCGGGTCACTCGGGTCGTGCCGCATCACCCGCTGGAACAACGTGTAGGCCAGCGGGGCCAGGCTCATCGCCGTTCCCGGATGTCCGCTGCCGCACTTTTGTACCGCGTCCGCGGCCAGTACCCGGACGGTGTCGACGGCAGTCGAGTCGAGCTCGGTCCAATCGTCGGGGTGGTGCGGTTGGGTGAGCGCGGAGATTTCTTCGAGTGTGGTCACTGCGATCCTCGGGTTCGACGAGCGGTTCTTGTACACCCTAAGCGTGTCCGGAGAGGCTGGTGCGCCGTGGGCACCGCCTGCAATAGTGGTGATTCGAACCCGCATTGGGGCGGCGGGGCCGACGCCGTCTACCATCATCTGTAGTAGAAGCTGCGCGCCGGTGCGAAATGAGGAGTTACTGCGTGAGCATTCGCGAGCGCGTCGCGCCGAGAATATCCAGTGTCTTGCTGGCGTATTTGGCGTTGACCAAGCCGCGGATCATCGAATTGTTGCTGGTGACGACGATACCGGCGATGTTGCTGGCCGAGCGCGGCACGGTGGATCCGCTGCTGATCGCCAAGACACTGGTCGGGGGGACCCTCGCGGCGGCCGGCGCCAACACGCTGAACTGTGTCGTCGACGCCGACATCGACAAGCTGATGAAGCGCACCGCGCGGCGCCCGCTGGCGCGGGCCACCGTCTCACAGCGCCAGGCTCTGATCTTCGGGCTGGTCCTGAGCATCGCCGCCTTCGGCTGGCTGTGGTGGGCGACCAACCTACTGTCCGGGGTGCTGGCCGTCGCCACCATCGCGTTCTACGTCTTCGTCTACACGCTGCTGCTCAAACGCCGCACGTCGCAGAACGTGGTGTGGGGCGGGGCGGCCGGCTGCATGCCGGTGATGATCGGCTGGTCGGCGGTCACCGGCACCATCGCCTGGCCGGCGGTGGTGATGTTCGCCATCATCTTCTTCTGGACGCCGCCGCACACCTGGGCGCTGGCGATGCGCTACAAGGACGACTACAAGGCGGCCGGGGTGCCGATGCTGCCGGCCGTGGCGACCGAGCGCCAGGTCACCCAGCGGATCCTGATCTACACCTGGCTGACCGTGCTGGCGACGCTGGCCCTGGCACCGGCGGCCGGGTGGCTGTACGCGGCGGTGGCGGGCCTGGCCGGCACCTGGTTCCTGGTGATGGCCCATCAGCTCTACGCCGGCGTGCGCAACGGTCAGCCGGTCCAGCCGCTACGGCTGTTCCTTCAGTCGAACAACTACCTGGCAGTGGTGTTCTGTGCGCTGGCCGTCGACTCGGCGCTGGATCTTCCCACTCTGCTCTGACCCAACCTCCCCGGCCCACCTTCTGGGCTGCCACACCGCCGCGGCGCGCCGATGGCCGGTATGGACTTGCGCTGCGCCGACTCGCGGATAATGATAATCATATTCATTAAGGCCGGTGTGTTCGGCGCAGCCCGCGACCAGGGGAGGATCCGCTATGACGGTGATCGCCCCACTG
Organism: Mycobacterium sp. NGS50; assembly: GCF_059812545.1. Taxonomy (NCBI): domain Bacteria; kingdom Bacillati; phylum Actinomycetota; class Actinomycetes; order Mycobacteriales; family Mycobacteriaceae; genus Mycobacterium; species Mycobacterium sp. NGS50. The sequence goes on along the minus strand of NZ_JCALCW010000015.1, from coordinate 42,406 downwards.
GGCCCGTTGTGGATGGCCTCGCCGCCGGAGGTGCATTCCACCCTGCTCAGCAGCGGCCCGGGACCGGGTCCACTGCTGGCGGCCGCCGCGTCGTGGGCGTCGTTGAGCACCGAATACGCCGAGGTGGCCGACGAATTGCAGGCGACGCTGGCCGCGGTGCAGGCGGGCGCGTGGCAGGGGCCGAGCGCCGAAAGCTATGCGGTGGCCCACCAGCCGTATCTGGCGTGGCTGGCCCAGGCCAGCGCCGACAGTGCCGCGACGGCCGCCCAACACGAGACGGTCGCCGGGGCGTACAGCACCGCGCTGGCGACCATGCCGACGCTGCCCGAGTTGGCCACCAATCACACCGTCCACGGTGTGTTGTTGGCGACCAACTTCTTCGGGATCAACACCATCCCGATCGCGCTGAATGAGGCCGACTACGCCCGGATGTGGGTCCAGGCCGCCAGCACCATGACCGCCTATGAGGCGGTGTCGGAAAGCGCGGCGGCGGCGACCCCGACCAGCGTCGCGGCGCCGCAGATCGTGCAGGCCGATGAGGGCGGGCATGACCACGGCACCGACCCCACCGTGGACAGCCCGCTCGATGAGTTCATCGCCGACGTCCTGCGCAACATCAGCAACGGCCAGATCAACTGGGATCCCGCCCACGCCTTGATGAACGGGATTCCCTACGACCAATACACCGATCCGACCCAGCCGATGTTCTGGCTGGTTCGGAGCCTGGAGCTGATGGAGGATTTCCAACAGTTCGGCGTCTACCTGCAGCAGAATCCCGCGTTGGCCTTCCAGTACCTGGTGCAGCTCATGGAGTTCGACTGGCCCACCCACATTGCGGAGATCGTCACCGGGCTCAGTCAATCGCCGCAGCTGCTCTCGGTCGCGCTCGCCCTCACCGTCGCGCCGGTGGCGGCCGTGCCGGGTCTGGCCGGCCTGGCTGGGCTGGCCGCCATCCAGCCTGCGGCGGCGATCCCACTTCCGGCGCCGGTTGAGCCGACCGTGTTTCCGGCCGCCGGCACCGCGCCGACCTTCGGCGGGGCGGGGGCGGCTCCGGCATCGGCGCCGGCCCCGAGCCCGGCGCCTGCCGGCACGACGGTCGCCGGGTCCGCACCGCCACCCGCGGGGCCGCCGCCGGTCGGTGGGGCCGGATTCTTCCCGCCGTTCCTGGTCGGACCGCCGGGCATCGGGACCGGTGCGGGCCTCAGTGTCAGTGCGAGCGCCAGTGCCGGCGCCAAGAAGAAGGCGCCCGCCCCGGACAGTGCCGCCGCGGCAGCCTCCGCGGCAGCGCGCGAAGCGGCACGTGCGCGACGGCGTCGGCGCAAGGTGCAACACGATTCCGGCCACAAGTTCATGGACATGGACGTCGATGTCGAGCCCGACTGGGCCGGACCGGGGTCAACCCCGGCGCCCGATCGCGGCGCCGGGCCGCTCGGGTTTTCCGGGACGGCCCGTCGATCGCGGGTGGCGGTGGCAGCGGGTTTGACGATGCTGGCAGGCGACGAGTTCGGCGGTAGTCCGCAGACCCCGCTGGTCCCCGAGACCTGGGCCGACGGCGGCGACGCGGACTAGACGCTCCTGTTGATTCTGCGCCTAGGGCGTCGCCCACTCGACCTTTTGTGCCCTGAACGCAGAGTCGACGGCCACGCCTGGGCCCCGCCGACCGCACCACGCGAGGTCGAATCTTGTCCATTTTCTTGCACTCCGGTCCACTTATTGATAATGATAATCATATTCAATAAGTGCGAGAAGGGGTCGGCATGGCGGGGATTGCGCGAGCGGACCGATGACGGCGCCGGTGTGGATGGCCTCGCCGCCGGAGGTGCACTCGGCATTGTTGAGTACCGGGCCGGGACCGGCTGCGCTGGTGGCCGCTGCCGGGGCGTGGTCATCACTGAGCGCGCAGTATGCGTCCTTGGCCGACGAACTGACCGTGGTCCTCGGCGGGGTACAGGCGGGGGCCTGGCAGGGTCCCACCGCTGAGCGGTACGTGGCTGCGCACGCCCCCTACCTGGCCTGGCTGACGCAGGCCAGCGCGGACAGTGCAGCCACAGCGGCCCAGCACCAGACGGTGGCCGGGGCGTACACCAGCGCGCTGGCGGTCATGCCGACACTGGCTGAGCTGACCGCCAATCACGTCACCCACGGTGCCTTGCTGGCAACGAACTTCTTTGGGATCAACACCATTCCAATCGCGCTCAACGAAGCGGACTACGTGCGGATGTGGGTTCAGGCCGCGACCACGATGACCGCCTACCAGGCCGAGTCCGACGCGGCGGTGGCAGCCGCGCCCTCCAGCGCGGCAGCTCCGCCGATCGTGCACGGCGACGAGCACGACCACGACCACGACCATGGGGACGGCATCCACGACGGCGACCTGACCCCGACCGACCCGGAATGGTGGCAGGACTTCGGCGGCGAACTGGTGGAGTACGCCGAAATCGTGCTCAACGATCTGCTGACAGATCCGGCCGCGCTGCTGACCGACCTTCCGGTCATCTTCGCCGACCTGACCTTCCATGCCAGCCAGCTGGCCGCGACGTTGACTCAATTCGCCCCGGCCCTGATCCAGCCGGCGTTGGGCCTGGCGTTGACGAATGTGGGCTGGGCGGTCGGGTTGGCCGGCCTGGCAGGCATTCAGCCGGCCCCGTCGGCCCCGGTCGACGACGGTGCCCCCGTCGCCCAGCCCGCGGTGTTGCCGGCAGCCGGAGGCGTCCCGATGACGAGTACGGGCCCCGCGCCGGCCCCGGCGCCGGCCCCGACGACCGCACCGGCGCCCACGGCGACCGCGGCGGCCGGCACCGCACCGCCGTCGGCGCCGCCGGCCCCCGGCGCTGCGGGATTCTTCCCTCCCTACGTGATCGGCCCTCCCGGCGCGACCCGTTGGATGAGCAGCGACGCGCGGGCCGGCGCCCGGCGGACGGCGTCGGCACCGGCAAGCGCCGCCGCGGCGGCGGGCACCGCGGTGCGCGAGCAGGCCCGCGCCCGGCGGCAAAGGCGTGCCGTCCGGCGCGCGGCGGGCGACGAGTTCGTGAACATGAACGTCGAGGTCGACCCGGAATGGGGCGCCCCGCCCGGTAGTGCGAGCGTCGCCTCCGATCGGGGAGCGGGAACGGTGGGATTCACCGGGGCGCAATCCCAGGGCGATACGCCGGCAGCGGGTCTGACGATGCTGTCCGGGGACGACCGCGACGGTGGACCGAGCATGCCGCTACTGCCACGGACCTGGGCCCACGAGTAAGCCAAACCGAACCGGTGCGCTTTAGGGCACCAGCACGATGGAGCCGACCGTCCGGCGGTCCTGCAGGTCGCGGTGGGCCTGGGCCGCGTCGGCGAGCGGATATCGCTGACTGACCGTCACCTCGATCGATCCATCGGCGACCGAATCGAGAACTTCGCCTGCCCGCCAGTTGAATTCATCGGCGGTAGCGATGAAATGCGCCAGCGTCGGCCGGGTCAGGAATACCGATCCGGCCGCGTTGAGCCGTTGCGGGTCGACCGGGGCGACCGGCCCGCTGGCCGCGCCGAACAGCGCCAGGGTGCCGCGCACGGCGAGACTGGCCAGGCTGGCATCGAAGGTGGCCGCACCGACCCCGTCGTAGACCGCGGCGGCGCCCCGGCCGTCGCTGAGTTCGCGTACCCGCGCCCCGAACTCGGCCGGGTCGTCGCCGGGATAGTCGAGTACCTCGACGGCGCCGGCCTGCCGCGACAATTCGGCCTTGGCCGGCGTGGACGCCGTGGTGATCACCCGGGCGCCGAGCGAGGTCGCCCACTGGGTCAACAGCAGCCCGACCCCGCCGGCGCCGGCGTGCACCAGCAGTGTGTCGCGCGCCTGTACCGGATACACCGATTTGAGCAGGTAATGCGCGGTCATGCCTTTCAGTAGCACTGCCGCCGCCACCGCCGAGTCGACACTGTCAGGGACGAAGGCGACAAAATCGGCGGGAGCGGTACAGAATTCGGCGTAGGCGGCATTGGTGGCGGCGGTGACGACCCGGTCGCCCACGGTGAGCGCGGCAACGTCATCGCCGACCGCGGCGACCGTGCCGCAGACCTCCTGGCCGACCACGAACGGCAGTTCGCGGGTATAGATCCCGGACCGGAAGTAGGTGTCGATGAAGTTGACGCCGATCGCATCGGCCTTGATCAACACTTCGCCGGGTGCGGGCGAGGGCTGGGGCAGGTCGACGTAGCGCAGAACGTCCGGTCCGCCGAGCTCGGCGACTTCGATGGCGTGCATGCCGACCAATGTAAAGCGTGCGCGATCATGTCGCCGTGACGCAGCCGGTCGCCAGTCAATATCATCCGCTGGTATGAAACTGGGCCGACCGGATGCGTTTCACCCGCGGATCGTCTTCGCGGGCCGCCCCGGGTGTCAGGAACGCGACGGTGACGATGCCGGACTTGTCGCGGCACTGCGCAACCGGGGTCTGCACGCCCGCTGGCTGTCCTGGGACGACCCGGCCACCCTGCGCGCCGATTTGGTGATTCTTCGTGGCGTCGAGGCACGCTGCGGCGCTGCGGCGTTGCTGGACTGGGCTCGCCGGGTCCCGGTGCTGCTGAACCATCCTGACGTGATCGCCTGGAACACCGACGAGCACTATCTGCGAGATCTCGACTGGGCCGGCGTCCCCACCGCGCCGGCACGCCGCCGCCGACCGGCGACGCATCCGGATCAGACGGCGCTGGTCTTCTTCGGGGGCGCTCAGGCGTATGCATTCAGTCCGGCGATCGGGGCCGAGGTCGACGAACCCGACTTCGAACTCTGGGATGTGGGCCGGGCCGCACTGCACACGGCCGCCGCCCGGGCGGGCGTCCCGGCCGCGGAGCTGCTGTGCGCGCGCGCCGACGTCGTCGGCGGCCCTGGTGAGGTGCGGTTGGTCAGCCTGGATCTGGTCGCGCCGCCGCTGGGCTGGAAGCTGCTCAGCGACTACACCCGCGATGTTCAGCAGCGGGAGTTCGCGCTGGCCGTGGAGTCAGCCGTGGAGCGGCTCGGGCTGGGTCCGTTCTCGCATCGACGCCCATAGTGCGGCGCTGGCCGCGGTGCACAACGCCGCACCGGCGACGTGGGCGGCCACCAGCGCGGCCGGCACCCCGGTGTAGAACTGCACGGTGCCCAGCAGTCCCTGGCCGCACACCAGCGCGATGAGCACACCCATCCGCAGCAGCACCGGTTTGGTGGCGCGCACCGCCAGCAGCCCGAAAGCCAGCCCGATGAGCAGGGCCAAGAAGGCCACCAGCAGCGACGAATGCACGTGTACCAGCGTGGTGATCTCGACCCGCAGGCGCGCGATCGGCCGGGCCGCGCTGCGGTCCCCGGCGTGCGGGCCGGCGGCGGTGACCAGGGTGCCGGTTACCAGCACCGCGGCCAGCGTCACCGCGCACAACAGCGTCAATGCCCGCAGTGGGGCAGGCACCAGGCGACGCACCACGGCGTCGTCGTCGGGTTCTCCCACCTTGACGTAGAGCAGCACCGCCAGCCACACCATCGCCATCGAGACCAGCAGATGCAGGGCCACCGTCCACCACAGCAGCCCGGTTCGCACGGTGATGCCGCCGATCACGGCCTGCACCACCGTCGATGCCGGCATCAGCCAGGCGTAGACCAGAACTTCGCTGCGACGGCGGGCGCGGGTGGCGGCCAGCACCGCTGCCGCAGCCGCGACCAGTACCGCGAACGTCACCATCCGGTTGCCGAACTCCACCGCCTGGTGGATGCGCGGGACCTCGGCGATCGCGACGGGGGTGTAGCTACCCGGGAAGCATTGCGGCCAGGTCGGACAACCCAGTCCCGAAGCGGTGACCCGCACGATGGCGCCGGTGAACGCGATGCCGCCCTGGGTCAAGATGACGGCCGCCGCGATCAGCCGCTGAACACGCAGGCTGGGGGAGGGCAGCAGGTCCACCACTCGCAGCAGGAACCGTCCGACGGGCACCGACCGATGGTAGGCCACCTGCAACTACATCCTGTAGTAGGGGTGCGTCCGTGCGCCGCCGGGTTTTCGTCGAGATTGCATCGTGGTAGGGAAACTGCGAGTGGCGATGTACGTCAGTGCAATCTCACGGCGTCGGCTGCGGCGCGGTCAGGAGAACCGGAACCAGCGCAACGCCCCCAGCGCCGCCAGCACCCCCCAGACCGTCAACACCGCGAAGCCGAACCAGTCCACCGACAGCTCCATCGCCTGCGACAGCGCCTCGGTCAACGCCCCCGACGGGGTGAGCCGGGCGACCCACTGAAGCGCCGTCGGCACGGTGTCGTTCTCCAGGGTCAGCGCGCCCAACCCGCCGAATACGAACCACATCAGGTTGGCGACGGCCAACACGATCTCGGCCTTCAGGGTGCCGCCCAGCAACAGGCCCAGCGCGGCGAAGCCGGCGGTGCCCATCGCGATCACCACCGCGCCCAAACCGAGGCCGGCGATCTGCGGCTTCCAGCCGAGTGCAAAACCGATCGCACCGAGCAACACCGACTGCAGAAAGACCACCGTGACCACCGCCAGCGATTTGCCGGCGATGATGCCCCATACCGGCAGCGCGGTGGCACCGAGTCGTTTGAGTGCGCCGTAGCGACGGTCGAAGGCGACGGCGATGGCCTGCCCGGTGAACGCGGTGGCGATAACGGCCAGCGCCATGATCAGCGGCACGAAGGTGCCCGCGCGGTTCTCGCCGAACTCGCCCAGCGGCAGCAGCGTCAGGCCGACCAGCAACGTGATCGGGATGAACATGGTCAGCAGCAGCTGCTCACCGTTGCGCAGCAGGAGTTTCAATTCGAGGTTGTATTGGGCGGCCAGCATCCGCGGGACCGTGCTGGGCCGCGGGTCGGCGGCGAAGGTGCCGGGTGCGAAATGCGGGGCGTTCACGGCCGTACCTCCCTGCCGGTCAGATCCAGGAACACGTCTTCCAGACTGCGCTGCTCCACCCGCAGGTCGGTGGCCAGCACGTCGAGGCGCGCGCACCAGGCGGTGACGGTGGCCAGCACCTGCGGGTCGATCCGGCCCTCGACCAGATACTCGCCGGGCGTCACCTCGGTCACCCGGTAGTCCTCCGGTAGCGCCGCCAGCAGCAGCGACAGGTCCAGGCGGCGCGGCGCGGTGAACCGCAACTGGTCTTTGGCCCCGGTGCGGGTCAGTTCGGCCGGCGTTCCGGCGGCCACCTGCACCCCGCGGTCGATGATGACCAGGCGGTCCGCGAGCTCCTCGGCCTCCTTGAGGTGGTGGGTGGTCAGCACCACGGTCACGCCGTCGCGGCGCAGCGCGTCGATGAGCTCCCACACCAGAACCCGGGCGTGTGCGTCCATCCCCGCGGTGGGTTCGTCGAGGAACACCAGCTCGGGTCGGCCGACCAGCGCGCACGCCAGCGCCAGCCGCTGCTGCTGCCCGCCGGATAACCGCCGGTAGGTGGTGCGCGCGGCATCGGTGAGTCCCAACGTGTCCAGCAGCCACTTCGGATCCAGCGGGTTCGCCGAGTAGGAGGCCACGAGGTTGAGCATCTCGGCGGCGCGCGCGGCGGGGTAGCCGCCGCCGCCCTGCAGCATCACCCCGATGCGCGCCCGAACCTGGGCGTTGTCCGCGATCGGGTCCAACCCGAAGATCTCGATGGTTCCCGCGTCCGGGCGCACAAAGCCCTCGCACATCTCGACGGTTGTCGTCTTGCCGGCCCCGTTGGGGCCCAGCAGCGCCAGCACCTCGGCGGGGTGCACATCGAGGTCAAGATCGCAAACCGCCTCGGTCGCGGTGGAGCCGACACCGTAGCGTTTGCGCACCCCGCGCAACCGCACGGGGATCTGCGCGGACGAATTCACGGGGACTCAGCGTAGGCGTCCGGCGCCACCGACGGTTGCTGGGCCTCTGGCCGGGGGGTCTGCGCGGGGGTCGGTGTCTCGACCGGCAGCCGCCGCCAGGGCAGCCAGCGCTGGGTCAGCCCGATCAGCAACAGCACGACCAGGGTGCTGGCCAGCGTCGCGTCCACGATCTGAAACAACGCGAAGCGGTCGCCGTTGGCGGTCGGACCGAAGACGCCGACGATGATCGTCACGACGATGACCGCGATCCGGAAACCCGGGCGGGTGGCCCAGGCCGCCAGCGGGATGATCGCCCACAACAGGTACCAGGGCTGCACCACCGGGAAGAGCAGCACAGTGATCCCCAGCGCGACGCCCAAACCGCCGACCGGATGCAGTCGGCCGCGCAGCACCAGCACCAGCAGCCAGGTCACCATCACCCCGATGATCAGGACGCCGATCGCGCGGGTCAGCGACAGCACCGCGGTGGTGTGATCACCCAATCCGAGCAGGATGCCGACCTGTCCGGTGCCCAGCGCGATCAGCGTCGGCGGTGACATCCAGCTGCGGACCACGTTTGCGGTGCCCAGCGTGTAGATCCAGCCGAAGCCCAATCGGCTCGCCCACCCGATGACGACCATGACGGCCAGCGCCAACACCGCCATCGACCCGCCGGCCAGCAGGAACGCGCGCAGGTTTCCGCCCCAGCGCCAGGCCAGCGCCATCGCCACGAACCCCAACGCCAGCAACGACGGGAGCTTCACCTGGGAGGACAGCGCGATCAGCACCGCGCCGATCAGCAGCATGCCGGTGGGCGCCCACGCCAGCCACTGCTCGCGGCCGCCGGGCCAGCGCAGCGGTGTCGGCATCAAGGGGCGGCCGGATTCGACCCCGCGCAGGGCGAACTCGGTGCCGGTGAGCATCAGGCCCAACATCAGCGCCTCGTTGTGAATACCGGCCACCAGGTGCATCAGCAGCAGGGGATTGGCGGCTCCCAGCCACAGCGCGCTGACCTCGGCCACCCCGCATCGGCGGGCCAACCGCGGGGTCGCCCACACGATCAGGCCCACCCCGGCCAGCACCACCACCCGGTGGCAGAGCACCGCGGCGACGATGTTCTCACCGGTCAGCGCGGAAATGCCCCGCCCGATCCACAGGAACAACGGCCCGTAGGGCGCCGGCGTCTCCCGCCACAGGCTGGGCACCGAAAGGGTGAACACATGCCCCAGACCCAGGCCTGGTGCCGGACCCACCACATACGGGTCCAGGCCCAGCCGGGCGATCTGGCTCTGCGCCAGATACGAGTACACATCCTTGCTGTACATCGGGGGTGCGACCAGCAGCGGCACCATCCACAGCAGCAGGGTTTGGTCCAGCTGGCTGCGCGACATCTGCCGGCTGCCCAGCGCGAAGCGGCCCAGCATCAGCCACGCCAGGGCCATCATCACCGCACCGGTGGTGGTCATCGTCAACGACACCGTCTGGATACGGGACGGCAGGTTGAGCAGCCGCACCCCGAAGGTCGGGTCCTGCACCACCGGGCGGGCCCCGGCGCCCAACGCGCCGATGCCCATCAGCACCGTGCCGGTGGCGCCGAACAGCCGGGTGCGCTTGAGGACGACCAGTTCGGCCGGCTGCAGCGGCGAGCCCACCGCCCGTTCATCGCCGTGCCAATGGGCGATCGTGGTGCTCAGCGAGTGCTGGCGGGCTGCCATCCCAGCAGCGTAACCGCAGGGTTACTGCCCGACCGCTGTGAGCAGCGCAACTGTGACTGAGGCTAGCCTTGCTAGACCCGTCGGCGGAATTGCGTCACACTGGTGTTGTGAAAATCCGGACGGAGATCGACGCTGGTGCGCGCACCGGTCCGTCTGGGCACGGTGCGGACCCCGCCGCTGCGGCTGCCAGCCACGACGGCCACACCCGGCGCGCCGTGGTGCGGCTGCTGATGGAGTCCGGCTCGATCACCGCCGGGGAGATCGGCGACAGCCTGGGCCTGTCCGCGGCCGGTGTGCGGCGCCACCTCGAAGCCCTGATCGAGGCGGGTGAGGCTGAGGCGCACGCCGCGGAACCTTGGCGGCAGATCGGTCGCGGCCGGCCGGCCAAGCGCTACCGGTTGACCGCGGCGGGCCGCGGGAAGCTGGAGCACAGCTACGACGACCTGGCCTCGGCGGCGATGCGGCAGCTGCGCAAGATCGGCGGCGACGATGCGGTGCGAACCTTCGCCCGCCAGCGCATCGACACCATCCTGTCCGGCGTCGAGCCCGTCTCCGGCAGTGACGTAGAGGCGTCCGCTGAGCAGATCGCCGAGGCCTTCACCCGGGCCGGGTACGCCGCGTCCACCACGCGGGTACGCGGGCCGCTGCCGGGGGTGCAGATCTGCCAGCACCACTGCCCGGTCTCGCATGTCGCCGAGGAATTCCCGGAGCTGTGCGAAACCGAACAACAGGCGATGGCCGAGGTGCTCGGCACGCACGTGCAGCGGTTGGCGACCATCGTCAACGGCAACTGCGCCTGCACCACCCACGTTCCACTGACGGATACCAACCCCTAGTACCGACCTTCGGCGCACAGCTCGCGTCGAAGCCACCCACGAGCAAGCAAGGAGGGTCGAATGACGACCACGCCCGAGCTTCACCAGTCCGAGCCCTTGACCAGGGAACCGCTGTCGCAGGAAGAGGCGATCGCGTCGCTGGGCCGCTACGAGTACGGCTGGGCCGACGCCGACGACGCCGGTGCCAGCGCGCAGCGCGGGATCTCCGAAGCGGTGGTGCGCGACATCTCGGCGAAGAAGAACGAGCCGGAGTGGATGCTTGCGACCCGGCTGCGCGCCTACCGGACGTTCATGAAGAAGCCGATGCCGACCTGGGGCTCCGACCTCGAGGGCATCGACTTCGACAACATCAAATACTTCGTTCGGTCCACCGAGAAGCAGGCCCAGAGCTGGGACGACCTGCCCGAGGACATCCGCAACACCTACGACCGGCTCGGGATCCCCGAAGCGGAGAAGAATCGCTACGTGGCCGGGGTGGCGGCCCAGTACGAGTCCGAGGTGGTGTATCACCAGATCCGGGAAGACCTTGAGCAGCAAGGGGTTATCTTCCTGGACACGGACAGCGGGCTGCGTGAGCACGAAGACATCTTCAAGCAGAGCTTCGGCACCGTGATCCCGGCCGGCGACAACAAGTTCTCCGCGCTGAACACCGCCGTCTGGAGCGGCGGCAGTTTCATCTACGTGCCGCCCGGTGTGCACGTCGACATCCCGCTGCAGGCCTACTTCCGGATCAACACCGAAAACATGGGCCAGTTCGAGCGGACGTTGATCATCGTCGACGAGGACGCCTACGTGCACTACGTCGAGGGCTGCACCGCGCCGGTGTATTCGTCGGCGTCGCTGCACTCGGCGGTGGTGGAGATCATCGTCAAACCCGGTGGCCGGTGCCGCTACACCACCATCCAGAACTGGTCGAACAACGTCTACAACCTGGTGACCAAGCGGGCCCGCGCCGAAGCCGGCGCCACCATGGAATGGGTGGACGGCAACATCGGCTCGAAGGTCACCATGAAGTACCCGGCGGTGTGGATGACCGGTGAGCATGCCAAGGGCGAGGTGCTCTCGGTGGCGTTCGCCGGGGAGGACCAGCACCAGGACACCGGCGCCAAGATGCTGCATCTGGCGCCCAACACGTCGAGCAACATCGTGTCCAAGTCGGTGGCCCGCGGCGGTGGCCGGTCCTCCTACCGAGGGCTGGTCGAGGTCCACAAGGGGGCTCACGGGTCGCGCTCCAGCGTGAAATGTGATGCGCTGCTGGTCGATAACGTCAGCCGCAGCGACACCTACCCGTACGTCGACATCCGCGAAGACGACGTCACCATGGGCCACGAGGCCACCGTCTCCAAGGTCAGCGAGAACCAGTTGTTCTATCTGATGAGCCGCGGCCTGACCGAGGACGAGGCGATGGCGATGGTGGTGCGCGGCTTCGTCGAGCCGATCGCCAAGGAACTGCCGATGGAATACGCGCTGGAGCTCAACAAGCTGATTGAGCTGCAGATGGAAGGCGCGGTGGGCTAGTGGTGACCAACCTGACCGAGGCCGTTGAAGGAACCGCGGGGGTGGCCGTCAACAAGGGCGAACAGTTCACCTCATTCGATGTGGATGCCTTCGAGGTTCCGCACGGCCGCGACGAGGCCTGGCGGTTCACCCCGCTGCGCCGGCTGCGTGGTCTGCACGACGGGTCCGCAGCCGCAACCGGTTCGGCGACGATCGAGGTCGTCGAGCATCCCGGCGTGAGCGTGGAGGTCGTCCACCGCGGCGACGACCGACTGGGTGCCGCCGGCGTGCCCGCCGACCGTGTTGCCGCTCAGGCGTTCTCGTCGTTCAACTCGGCGACCGTGGTCAGCGTGGCGCGGGACACCGTCATCGAGGAACCGATCGAGATCACCGTCACCGGGCCGGGGGCGGGCGCGACCGCCTTCGGGCATCTGCAGGTGCGTGTCGCTGAGCTGGCCCGTGCTGTGGTCGTCATCGACCAGCGCGGCGGTGGAACCTACGCCGACAACGTCGAATTCGTGGTCGGCGACAGCGCGCATCTGACCGTGGTATCGATCGCCGACTGGGCCGACGACGCGGTGAACGTCACCATGCATCACGCCGCGTTGGGCCGCGACGCCGTGCTGCGGCACACTGCGGTGCAGCTCGGCGGCGAGCTGGTGCGGCTGTCCGGCCGGGTGCGGTTCGACGCCGCCGGCGGCGACGCCGAGATGCTCGGGCTCTACTTCGCCGACGACGGTCAGCATCTGGAATCCCGGCTGCTGATTGATCACGGACAGCCAAACTGCCGCTCGCACGTCATGTACAAGGGTGCGCTGCAAGGCGATCCGGATTCGGCGCGCCCAGACGCACGCACCGTGTGGGTGGGTGACGTGTTGATCCGCGCCGACGCCGTCGGCACCGACACGTTCGAAGTCAACCGAAACCTGGTGCTCACCGACGGTGCCCGCGCCGACTCGATCCCCAACCTGGAGATCGAGACCGGCGAGATCGTCGGGGCCGGTCACGCCAGCGCCACCGGCCGCTTCGACGACCAACAACTGTTCTACCTGCGGGCCCGCGGCATCCCCGAGGACCAAGCCCGTCGGCTCATCATCCGCGGCTTCTTCGGGGAGATCATCGGCAAGATCGCCGTCCCCGCCGTCCGCGAGCGACTCACCGAGGCCATCGAACACGAACTGGCCCTGACAGAATCGAGCACAACAGCCTCATGACCACCCTGGAAATCAAGGACCTGCACGTCAGTGTCGCCCCCACCGAAGGCGCCGGCGATGCGATTCCGATCCTGCGGGGCGTTGACCTGACGGTGCGCTCGGGGGAGACCCATGCACTGATGGGGCCCAACGGATCCGGCAAGTCCACGCTGTCCTACGCGGTCGCCGGTCACCCCAAGTACACGGTGACCTCCGGATCGATCACCCTCGACGGCCAGGACGTGCTGGCGATGAGCATCGACGAACGTGCGCGTGCCGGACTGTTTCTGGCCATGCAATACCCGGTCGAGGTGCCGGGGGTGTCGATGTCGAACTTCCTGCGGACCGCGGCGACCGCGGTGCGCGGCGAGGCACCCAAGCTCCGGCACTGGATCAAAGAAGTGCGGACCGCCATGCAGGAGCTCGAGATCGACGCCGCGTTCGCCGAGCGCAGCGTCAACGAGGGCTTCTCCGGCGGCGAGAAGAAGCGCCACGAGGTGCTGCAGCTGGCTCTGCTCAAGCCCAAGATCGCGATCCTGGACGAGACCGACTCGGGCTTGGACGTCGACGCCTTGCGGGTTGTCAGCGAAGGCGTCAACCGTGCCATGGAAAGCGACCAGCTCGGTGTCCTGTTGATCACCCACTACACCCGAATCCTGCGTTACATCCGGCCGCAGTTCGTGCACGTGTTCGTCGGCGGCCGGATCATCGAGTCCGGCGGTCCGGAACTGGCCGACGAGCTCGAGGAGAACGGCTACGAGCGCTTCACGCAGGCGGCGGCAGCAGGGGCGTGACGTGACGGAGTTCGACGTCGACGCCGTCCGTGGCGATTTCCCGATTCTGTCCCGGGTGATGCGTGGCGGAAACCGGTTGGCCTACCTGGACTCCGGCGCCACCTCGCAACGCCCGGTGCAGGTGCTCGACGCCGAGCGTGACTTCCTGACCACCTCCAACGGGGCGGTGCACCGCGGCGCCCATCAGCTGATGGAGGAATCCACCGACGCCTACGAGGACGGCCGCGCCGCGATCGCGGCGTTCGTCGGAGCCGACGCGGACGAATTGGTGTTCACCAAGAACGCCACCGAATCGCTGAACCTGGTGTCCTACGCCATCGGCGACGACCGGTACCCCGGAGCCGTGGGGCCCGGCGACGTCATCGTGACCACCGAGCTCGAACACCACGCCAATCTGGTGCCGTGGCAGGAGCTCGCGCGGCGCACCGGTGCCACCCTGCGCTGGTACGAGGTGACCGACGACGGCCGCATCGATCTCGACTCGCTGCAACTCGACGAACGGGTCAAAGTCGTCGCGTTCAGCCACCACTCCAATGTCACCGGCGCGATCGCCCCGGTCGCCGAGTTGGTGGCGCGGGCCCGGGCGGTAGGGGCGTTGACGGTACTCGACGCATGCCAGTCGGTGCCGCACCAGCCCGTCGACCTGCACGCGCTGGATGTCGACTTCGCCGCATTCTCAGGTCACAAGATGTTGGGGCCCAACGGAATCGGTGTCCTGTACGGCCGCGGGGAGGTGCTGTCCGCACTGCCGCCGTTCTTGTTGGGCGGCTCGATGATCGAGAGGGTGACCATGGCGGCCAGCACCTACGCGCCACGTCCGCAGCGTTTCGAGGCGGGCACCCCGATGACCTCGCAGGTCGTCGGGCTGGCCGCCGCCGCCCGCTATCTCGACGCGATCGGCATGGACACCGTCGCCGCCCACGAACATCGGTTGGTCGCCGCCACCCTGGAGGGTCTGGCCAGCATCGACGGCGTCCGCATCGTCGGGCCGACGAATCTGCAGCACCGCGGATCCCCGGTGTCGTTCGTCGTCGACGGGGTGCATGCCCACGACGTCGGGCACGTCCTCGACGACGACGGTGTCGCCATCCGGGTCGGCCACCACTGCGCAATGCCGCTGCACCGCAGATTCGGGGTCGCGGCCACCGCGCGGGCATCGTTCGCTGTGTACAACACCCTCGACGAGGTCGAGCGCCTGGTGGCGGGGGTGCGACGCGCAGTCAAGTTCTTCGGTGAAGGGTGACGGCGGCGTGCGGCTAGAGCAGTTCTACCAGGACGTGATCCTCGACCACTACAAACATCCGCAGCATCGTGGGCTGCGGGAACCGTTCGGAGCGCAGGTGTTCCACGTCAATCCGACGTGCGGCGACGAGATCACATTGCGGGTCGCGCTGTCCGAGGACGGTGAGCGCGTCGACGACGTCTCCTACGACGGTCAGGGATGTTCGATCAGTCAGGCGGCGACGTCGGTGTTGACGACGTTGGTGATCGGGGAGACGGTGGAGCAGGCGTTGGCCACCTTCGCCGCGTTCCACGAGATGGTGTCCTCGCGCGGTCAGGTCGAGGGCGATGAGGACGTGCTCGGCGACGGTGTGGCGTTCGCCGGTGTTTCCAAGTACCCAGCCCGGGTGAAATGTGCTCTGCTGGGTTGGATGGCGTTTACCGATGCCCTGAACCAGGCAAGGGCGGAACGACGAACCCTCGGTCAGACCGGGGCGGAAAAACAGGAGATGCACCAATGAGCGAAATCGCCTCAGCACACGATGCCCTGCTCGCCGAGGTCGACGAGGCGCTGCACGACGTCATCGACCCCGAACTCGGCATCAATGTGGTGGATCTGGGCCTGCTGTACGGCTTGCAGGTCGGCAACGGCGAGGAGGGGCCGGCCGCCACGCTCGAGATGACGCTGACTTCCCCGGCTTGTCCGCTGCAGGACATGATCGAGGATCAGGCGCGTACCGCGCTGGTCGGCTCCGGGCTGGTCAGCGAGATGACGGTCAACTGGGTCTGGAATCCGCCGTGGGGCCCGGACAAGATCACCGATGACGGGCGCGAGCAGCTGCGGGCGCTCGGCTTCACCGTCTAGTTTTCCGCGGTCGGCGCCGCACCAGCTCGTGCCACTCCGCGACGCGGCCCCGGCCGGGCAGCTGCCTCAGCGGTGCGGGATCGCGGGGATGTGCGGGACGTGCGGGATATGCGGGATCGCCGGGATGTGGAACGGCAGGTGATGGTGTGGGCGGCCAAGCGGCGGGCACGGCTCGAGGTCGATGGTCGCCGCGTGCAGCACACCGCCGCCGGCGGTTCCCTGCGCCGCCAGGCACTTGCCCGCGGTGATCGCTTCAGGGCCGGTGATGGCGTGCTTGGTGTAGTCGGTCGCGTCGGTCAATGTCACCGTGGTGGCTTTGGCCTTGCCGGTGGGATCGGTGACGGTCACGGTGTCGGCGCTGACCGCATCGACGGGTCCGAAGACATGGGTCGTCGTCCCCGGCTCGGACGGAGGCGGGCCCGGCGGTGGTGGACACCCGCCGTCCACAGCCGGGTCGATCACCACGGATTGCGCGGTGATGGTGTTGGCGGGCGCGGCGCCGGCCGGGGCGACCGCCACGTCGACGCAGCTGCCGACGGTGACGTCGGGCCGCTGAGCCTTGGTCAGTTCGGTGACCATCGTCGTCGGTGCGAGGTCGACCGTGGCCGCGGTTCTGTTGCGCTGGGTGAGCCGGATCGTGTTGCCCGCTACCGAATCGACCAGGCCTTCGATGTGGTCGTGGCCGATCGGGGGCGGCGGTGGTTTGGCCGCGGTGGTGGTGCTGGTGGTGGCCGCGGGTGCTGAGGTGCTCGCCGTTCCGGGGTTCTGATCGTTCGCCCCGCATGCCGCTAGCGCCACGGTGGTGGCCGCGGTGAGCATGGCGGTCGCGACCCGGGTCAGGTGGCTCGGACACGTTGCAGACATCGACGTTTCTCCGATCGCGAAGCTGGGGTGCGGATACCCGTTGTGGCGGCAGAATCCACAGCGCAGACGGTGCGCAGCGCCGTGCACCCACTCCAACACTAGAGTTGTGTCGTGTTCTGGTTGTGCCGGACCTGTGGTGTCGAACACTCCACCCGGACGGATGTCTGCGCGATCTGTGCCGACGAGCGGCAATGGGTGCCCCGCGAGGGGCAGCAATGGGTGACGCTGGATCAGCTGGCCACCGAGGGCATGCGCGCCGAACTCACGTCCATCGAGGACGGGCTGGTCGGTGTCGGTAGCGCCCCGCCCTTCGGCATCGGTCAGTTCGGCAAGCTGGTGTGCACGCCCGGGGGCAATGTGCTGTGGGATCCGCCTGGCTTCCTCGACGATGCCGCCGTGGCCGCTGTGCTGCAGCACGGTCCGGTCACCGCCATCATCGCCAGCCACCCGCACATGTACGGCGCCCAAGTGGAGTGGAGCCACCGACTCGGTGGTGTCCCGGTCTACGTCAACGCCGCTGACGCCGATTGGGTGATGCGGCCCGACCCGGTCATTCGGCAATGGACGGACACGCTTGCGCTGACCCCGTCGCTGTCGGTGATCCGGGTCGGCGGGCACTTTCCGGGCAGCGCGGTGGCGTGCTGGAGCGACGGCGCCGACGGCCGCGGGGTGCTGCTGGTCGGTGACACAGTCTTCCCCAACCCGGACCGGCGCACCGTCAGCTTCCTGCGCAGCTACCCCAACCGGATCCCGCTGTCGGCCGCGGTCGTGCAACGAATGGCCGAGACCCTGGCCGGGCTGCGGTTCGACCGCATCTACGGCCTGTTCAGCAACGTCATCGACACCGACGGGCAGGGCGCCGTGCAGCGTTCGGCGGTCCGCCACGCCGCCTGGGTGCGCGGTGACTACGACCACCTGACCTGAGGGGTCCCGCCGCCGCGGGAACACCGCGGCGTGCCCTGACGTTGGGGCAGACATGGCTACCCAAAACCTCACCGCCGAACAGTTCAATGCCACCGTCAACGACAACGACGTCGTGCTGGTCGACTTCTGGGCGTCGTGGTGCGGGCCGTGCCGCGCGTTCGCGCCGACCTTCGAAGCGTCCTCGGAGAAGCACCCCGACGTGGTGTTCGCCAAGGTCGACACCGAGGCCGAGCAGGAGTTGGCGGCCGCCGCCAGCATCCGGTCGATCCCGACCCTGATGGCGTTCAAGAAGGGGCATCTGGTCTTCAACCAGGCCGGCGCACTGCCCCCGGCAGCGTTGGAGGACCTGGTGAAGCAGGTCAAGGACCTCGACGTGGAGGCGGCGCTGGCCGCGCAGGACAAGCCCGAACAGGTGTGATGACCGGCACGCGATAGCGTGCATCCGTGACTTCCGCGAACAGCTTCGTTCTCGTCGACCACCCCCGTCCCGGGGTCGCGCTGATCACCCTGAACCGGCCCGAGCGAATGAACTCGATGGCGTTCGACGTCATGGTCCCGCTCAAGCAGGTGCTGACCGAGATCACCTACGACAACGATGTCCGCGCGGTGGTTCTCACCGGGGCCGGCAAGGGTTTCTCCTCCGGCGCGGACCACAAGTCGGCGGGCAGCGTCCCGCACGTCGCGGGCCTGACCAGGCCGTCCTACGGGCTGCGGTCCATGGAACTGCTCGACGACGTCATCCTCGCGCTGCGACGGCTGCATCAGCCGGTGATCGCCGCGGTCAACGGCGCCGCGATCGGGGGCGGGCTGTGCCTGGCCCTGGCCGCCGACATCCGGGTCGCCGCGTCGGGAGCCTATTTCCGGGCGGCCGGGATCAACAACGGGCTGACCGCCAGCGAGCTGGGGCTCAGCTACCTGCTTCCCCGGGCGATCGGCTCGTCGCGGGCGTTCGAGATGATGCTCACCGGCCGGGACGTGGATGCGGGCGAAGCCGCGCGGATCGGGCTGGTGTCGAGCGCGGTGCCCGACGCCGACCTGCTGGAGACCTGCTATGGCATGGCGATGAGGATCGCGGCGTTCTCCCGCCCCGGCATCGAGTTGACCAAGCGCACACTCTGGAGTGGGCTCGATGCCGGTAGTCTAGAGGGACATATGCAGGCCGAAGGGCTGGGACAGCTGTATGTGCGCCTGCTGACCAGCAATTTCGAAGAAGCTGTCGCCGCGCGGGCCGAGAAGCGTGCGGCGGCCTTCACCGATGACAAATAGCCCAGTACCGCCGAGAAGTAACTAGATCAGGAGTGTCCGCGTGATTACCGCTACGGACCTGGAGGTCCGCGCCGGGGCGCGCACCCTGCTCGCCACTGAAGGTCCGGCGCTACGGGTGCAGCCCGGCGACCGGATCGGACTGGTCGGGCGCAACGGCGCCGGCAAGACCACCACCATGCGAATCCTGGCGGGGGAGGGCGAACCCTACGCCGGCACTATCGCGCGCTCCGGTGAGATCGGTTACCTGCCACAGGATCCCAAAGAGGGCAATCTCGACGTGACCGCCCGGGACCGGGTGCTGTCCGCGCGCGGACTGGACACCTTGCTGGCCGAGCTGGAGAAGCAGCAGGCCCTGATGGCCGAGGTTGCCGACGACGCCGAACGTGACCGCGCGATCCGCCGCTACGGCCAGCTGGAGGAACGGTTCTCCGCACTGGGCGGTTACGGCGCGGAAAGCGAAGCCGGCCGCATCTGCGCCAGCCTGGGCCTGCCCGAGCGCGCCCTCACTCAACAGCTGCGCACGCTGTCCGGGGGTCAGCGTCGCCGCGTCGAGCTGTCCCGCATCCTGTTCGCAGCATCCGATAGCGGGGCGGGCTCGTCCACGACGCTGCTACTCGACGAGCCGACCAACCACCTGGATGCCGACTCGTTGGGCTGGCTGCGCGAATTCCTCAGGGCCCACACCGGCGGGCTGGTGCTGATCAGCCACAATGTGGAGCTGCTGGCCGATGTCGTCAACCGGGTCTGGTTCCTGGATGCGGTGCGCGGCGAAGCCGACGTCTACAACATGGGCTGGCAGAAGTACCTCGATGCCCGCGCCACCGATGAGCAGCGGCGGCGCCGCGAACGCGCCAACGCCGAACGCAAGGCGACCGCGCTGCGCACCCAGGCCGCCAAACTCGGTGCCAAGGCCACCAAAGCCACTGCCGCGCAAAATATGTTGCGCCGTGCCGACCGCATGATGGCTGCCCTCGATGAGGAGCGGGTCGCCGACAAGGTGGCCCGGATCAAGTTCCCCACCCCGGCCGCATGCGGCCGGACCCCGCTGGTCGCCACCGGATTGACCAAAACCTACGGCTCGCTGGAGGTGTTCACCGGCCTCGATCTGGCCATCGACCGGGGATCGCGGGTGGTGGTGCTGGGTCTCAACGGTGCCGGCAAGACCACGCTGCTGCGGATTCTGGCCGGAGTCGAGACCGCCGACACCGGCGACATCGAGCCGGGACACGGCATGAAACTGGGCTATTTCGCCCAGGAACACGACACCCTCGACAACGCCGCCACGGTCTGGCAGAACATCCGCCACGCCGCACCCGACACCGGCGAGCAGGATCTGCGTGGCCTACTGGGGGCGTTCATGTTCACCGGGCCGCAGTTGGACCAGCCGGCCGGCACCCTGTCCGGCGGCGAGAAGACCCGGCTGGCGCTGGCCGGGCTGGTGGCGTCGACGGCGAACGTGCTGCTGCTCGACGAACCGACAAACAACCTCGACCCCGCCTCCCGCGAACAGGTGCTCGACGCGTTGCGCAGCTACACCGGCGCGGTGGTGCTGGTAACGCACGACCCGGGAGCCGCCGAGGCACTCGACCCGCAGCGGGTCGTGCTGCTGCCCGACGGTACCGAGGACTACTGGTCGCAGGATTACCGCGACCTGATCGAACTCGCTTAGAGCCTGCCGCAACGTAGTTCGGCAAAATCGCCCGCGGTGGGCAGTTGCTTTCTACCCTGAGTGCGTTGAGGACCGACGGCGCCACCGGGGAGGCAATGATGACGAAGACGAAGACGCCGCGCGACCAGCTTGTCGTCGAGCTGCGAACCGCCTACGAGGGCGGGGCCAGTATCCGCACTCTGGTGGCGTCAACCGGTCGGTCGTATGGAACCATTCACAGCCTGCTGCGTGAATCGGGCACCACGATGCGCAGCCGCGGCGGCCCCAATCACCGAACCCGTTCGCGATAGTCGTCGGCGCCCGCGCCGAACGTTCGCGCACGGAGTACACGCTCGCCGTTGTGACGTCACCCCGACGAGCGGTGCCGCACTGAATCTTCCACCAGATCGAGCACCGCGGTCAGCCGTTGCGGATCCTCGCCGGAGGCCAGCCGGGCCACCAGCCCGTCGAGCACCAGATCCAGGTAGCAGTGCAAGACGTCGCTGGCGACGTCGTCGCGGACCCGCCCGGCCTGCTTCTGCCGGCGCAACCGGTGTGTGGTCGCGTCCGCCAGTTCGGCGGAACGCTCTGCCCAGCCGCGCTGAAACTCGGGGTCGTGGCGCAGTTTGCGGGCGATCTCCAACCGGGTGGCCAGCCAGTCGAACTGCTCCGGCGCGGCCAGCATGTTCCGCATCACCTGGATGAGGCCCTCGCGGGAGGCGACTTCTGCCATCCGTTGCGCGTCTTCGCGGGCCAGCTCGAAGAACAGCGTGTCCTTGTCCCGGAAGTGATGGAAGATCGCTCCGCGGGACAGCCCGATGCTCTGCTCCAGCCGACGCACGGTTGCCTTGTCGTAGCCGTGCGTGGCGAAGCAGCGTCGAGCTCCGTCGAGGATCTGGCGGCGCCGGGCCGCCAGGTGATCCTCGCTGACCCTGGGCATGAGGTGACCGCGGCTGGGCGGGCTAGTTCGCCTTCAGCATGTTGCGCAGCACGTACTGCAGGATGCCGCCGTTGCGGTAGTAGTCCGCCTCCCCGGGGGTGTCGATGCGTACCACCGCGTCGAACTCGGTCACGCTGCCGTCGTCTTTTGTGGCCTTGACGTGCACCGTTTTCGGCGTCTTGCCGTTGTTGAGCTCCTCGATGCCGGTGATGTCGTACACCTCGGTGCCGTCGAGCTTCAACGACGCCGCCGACTCGCCCTGGGGGAACTGCAGCGGGATCACGCCCATGCCGATCAGGTTGGACCGGTGGATGCGCTCGAACGACTCGGTGATCACCGCACGCACGCCCAGCAGCACGGTTCCCTTGGCCGCCCAGTCGCGCGAGGAGCCCGAACCGTACTCCTTACCGCCCAGCACAACCAGCGGAATGTTCTGCGCCGCATAGTTTTGCGCGGCGTCGAAGATGAACGCCTGCGGGCCGCCGTCCTGGGTGAAGTCGCGGGTGTAGCCGCCGGACACATCGTCGAGCAGCTGGTTGCGCAGCCGGATGTTGGCGAACGTGCCGCGGATCATCACTTCGTGGTTACCGCGCCGCGAACCCAGCGAGTTGAAGTCCTTGGGCTGCACCCCGTTGGCTTCCAGATACTGGGCGGCCGGGGTGCCCTTCTTGATGCTGCCGGCCGGGCTGATGTGGTCGGTGGTCACTGAATCACCCAGCAACGCCAGCACTCTGGCGCCGGTGATGTCGGTCACCGGCTGCGGGTCGGCGGGCATGCCGTCGAAGTAGGGTGCCTTGCGCACGTAGGTCGACTTGTCGTCCCACTCGAAGGTGTTGCCCTCCGGGGTCGGCAGCGAGCGCCACCGCTCGTCGCCCTTGAACACGTCGGCGTAGGAGCTGGTGAACATCTCGCGGCTGATCGAGGAGGTGATGGTCTCCTGGATCTCGGCCGGGCTGGGCCAGATGTCCTTCAAAAACACATCGTTGCCCTCAGTGTCCTGCCCCAGCGGCTCGGTTTCGAAGTCGAAGTCCATGGTGCCCGCGATGGCGTAGGCGATCACCAACGGCGGCGACGCCAGGTAGTTCATCTTCACGTCGGGCTGGATGCGGCCCTCGAAGTTCCGGTTGCCGGACAGCACCGCGCTGACCGACAGGTCGTTCTCGTTGATCGCGGCCGAGATCTCGTCGGGCAGCGGGCCGGTGTTGCCGATGCAGGTGGTGCATCCGTAGCCGCCCAGGTAGAAGCCCAGCTTCTCCAGATACGGCCACAGGTTGGCCTTGTTGTAGTAGTCGGTGACGACCTGGGAGCCCGGGGCCATGTTCGTCTTGACCCACGGCTTGGACGTCAGGCCCTTCTCGACGGCCTTCTTGGCGAGCAGCGCGGCACCCAGCATCACCTCCGGGTTGGAGGTGTTGGTGCAGGAGGTGATGCCGGCGACGACGACGGCACCGTGGTCGAGGATGAGGTCGCCGCGCTCGGCCGAGGCCACCTTGACCGGCTTGCTCGGGCGGCCATTGGAGTTGCGGGCTGCAGACGGCAGCACCGCGTCGTCGTCGGCGAAGGACAGCGCCGCGGGGTCCGACGCGGGGAACGATTCCTCCACCGCCTCGTCCAGATGGCTGTGCGGGGTGGTGCCGTCCTCATTCACGTAGTTGTGAATGTCCTTGCGGAACGCGGTCTTTGCGTCGGAGAGCTCGATACGGTCCTGCGGGCGCTTCGGGCCGGCGATCGAGGGAACCACCGTGCCCAGGTCCAGCTCGATGTACTCGGAGAAGGCCGGTTCGTGGTCGGGGTCGTGCCACATGCCCTGGGTCTTGGCGTAGGCCTCCACCAACGCCAGCTGTTCCTCGGTACGCCCGGTCAGACGCAGGTACTTGATGGTTTCCTCGTCGATCGGGAAAATCGCCGCGGTGGAGCCGAATTCGGGGCTCATGTTGCCCAGGGTGGCGCGGTTGGCCAACGGCACCTCGGCAACCCCCTTGCCGTAGAACTCGACGAACTTGCCCACCACACCGTGGCGGCGCAGCATGTCGGTGACGGTGAGCACCACGTCGGTGGCGGTCACGCCGGACTTGATCTCACCGGTCAGCTTGAAACCGACGACGCGGGGGATGAGCATCGACACGGGCTGGCCCAGCATGGCCGCTTCGGCTTCGATACCGCCGACACCCCAGCCCAACACGCCCAGGCCGTTGACCATCGTGGTGTGCGAGTCGGTGCCCACGCAGGTGTCCGGGTAGGCGACGCTGACGGTCTTCCCGCCCTCCTCCCGGCTACGCACCATCACGGTGCGGGCCAGGTACTCGATGTTGACCTGGTGCACGATGCCGGTGCCCGGCGGAACCACCTTGAAGTCGTCGAAGGCGCCCTGGCCCCAGCGCAGGAACTGGTAGCGCTCGCCGTTGCGCTGGTACTCGAGTTCCACGTTGCGTTCGAAGGCGTCCGGGCTGCCGAACACGTCGAGGATCACCGAGTGGTCGATGACCAGCTCGGCCGGGGCCAGCGGGTTGACCTTCTCCGGGTCCCCGCCCAATGCGGCGACGGCCTCGCGCATGGTGGCCAGGTCGACGATGCAGGGCACGCCGGTGAAGTCCTGCATGACGACGCGCGCAGGGGTGAACTGGATCTCGATGCTGGGGTCGGCGGCGGGATCCCAGCCGGCGATCGCGGTGATGTGGTCCTTGGTGATGTTGGCGCCGTCCTCGGTGCGCAGCAGGTTCTCGGCGAGGACTTTGAGGCTGTAGGGAAGTTTCTCAGTGCCGGGTACCGCGTCGAGGCGGTAGATCTCGTATTTGTTGTCGCCGACCTCGAGCGTGGCGCGAGCTCCGAACGAATTCACGGAATCTGTGGTGGTCACATCAACTCCCCGGGATTGAGTTGTCGCCGTCGGCAGGGCTGAGCCGACGGCCGCCTCCAACTCTAACAGTACGATTGTCCTGCAATTCAGGGGTTGCGGGACTGGCGCCCCGGTGGGCCGAGTTGGCCGGGCGCTCAGGGCGATAAGTGTTTTGACTCTGCGTCTACGGCGGGCTGGCTCGGCGTGTCGCCGCCGTGCACGCATAGTCAACCGGTCACACTCAGCGGGCCGTGCAGCTCGCATCGTCGTCCGCGGTGTTGGATGGCGCGGCTCCTCAGCGGGCCGTGCGGCCCGCATCGTCGTCCGCGGTGTTGGATGGCGCGGCTCCTCAGCGGGCCGTGCGGCCCGCATCGTCGTCCGCGCGGTACCGTTTTTGACCGTGACCATCCTGCATGCGCCGACGGAGATCCCGGACGTTGTCTGCCGCACCGTCGGGCTGGCGCCGTCGACGCCGACGGACGTCTGCATGGAACTGGTGCAAAAGGACATCGCCGAGGACGCCGTCAGCGCGCCGGATCAGGTGCCCGCATTGCGGACCGTGGTGCAGCAGGCCGGCCAGGACGGGATCGACCTCAAGATCGTGGTGACCGACGCCAACCCGATCACCGACACCATGCTGCGCGATGTCGCCACCGTGGTCGGCAAGGGCTTCCCGGATTCGACGGTGCTGGTGCTCAGCCCGTCCTATGTCGGTAGCTACAGCGGACAGTTCGACCGGGCCAAGCTCGAGGCGGCCGAGGACCACGCCAAAACCGGGAACCCGGTGGTCTCGGCGCAGCACTTCGTGGCCGATTTGAATACCCCCGAATTTCCCTGGACCGCATTCACCATCGTGCTGCTGATCGGCGTGGTTGCGGCGGTTGTCGGTACCCGGATGCTGCAACAGCTCGGCAAACGATCCGAGACGGCGGACGAAACGTCGTAATTCGCCTTCCCAGCTGCTGATTCAGCGTCAGCAGCGGATCCGAGACCTGGTGTCGTAGCGAATACCCAGGTCACCATTCGGTCACAACCCCCTTAATTACAGGACTGTGGTTTGTGATGAAAGTTTCCAGAGGGTCTGATGTGACGTACGGTTCAAACGGTGCCTGTGTTGCGTTTGTGCTTTGAGTGATTAGTGAGGCCTGGCGCCGTCTGGTCCGTTCCGTTTGAGCCATCAGGAGACCCGAGTCGAATGAGACGCACCCGCCGCGACTCTGCGCTCCGCGTGGCTGTCACCAAAGCCGGGCCCACGGCGACGGCCGCGGCCATGCTGCTGTGCGGCCCGCTGTTCGCACCCGGGTCGGCCGGCGCGGAGCCGGCCTCGGATGGGATGGCCGCTCTCATCGCCGACGTCGCCGACGCCAACCAGCGCCTGCAGGACCTCGGAGCGCAAATCCAGGCAGAAAAGGAAAGCGTCAACAAAGCGGTCGTCGATGTGGCGACCGCGCGGGACAACGTCGCCGCCGCCCAGAACGACGTCGACACCAGCCAACAGGCCGTCAGCAACGCCAACGCCGCGATCAGCACCGCTCAGCAGCGCTTCGACAAGTTCGCGGTGGCCAGCTACGTGAACGGTCCCTCGGACAGCATTCTGACCGCGGACAGCCCCGACGACATCCTGGCCGCCGCAAGCGCCGGCCAGACCCTGGCGGCCAGCTCCGACGACGCGATGGCAGCGCTGCAGGCCGCGCGCACCGAGCAGGTCAACAAGGAATCGGCGGCCCGGCTGGCCAAACAGCGCGCCGACCAGGCTTTGACCGACGCCCAGTCCAGTCAGGACACGGCGGTCGCCAAGCTCGCCGAGACCCAGCGCACCTTCGGGGCGCAGCAGCAACAGATCGACCAGTTGGCCGCCCGTCGCAACGAGGCCCAGGCCAAACTCGCCGCCGCCCGGCGCGCCGCCGACCCGGCCGCGCCGCCGGGCACCGCTCCCGCCGACCAATGGGATCCCAAGACCGCGCAGCCGTCGGGTCCTCGCCGCTGGGACGGGGAGTGGGACCCCACGCTGCCGCAGGTGCCCAGCGCCTTCGTCAGCGGCGACCCGGTGGCCGTCATCAATACCCTGCTCGGCTATTCGCAGACGTCGGCGCAGGTCACCCAGGACATGGGCCGCAAGTTCATGCAGAGCCTGGGCCTGCTGCCCACCCAGACCGGCTACACCAACACCCCGGGCGCCATTCCGAGGGTCTATGGCCGGCAGGCCTCCGAATACGTGATCCGGCGTGCCGGTTCGCAGATCGGGGTGCCCTATTCGTGGGGTGGCGGGAACGCCGCCGGACCCAGTAAGGGCATCGGCTCGGGTTCTGGCACCGTCGGTTTCGACTGCTCGGGGCTGGTGCTCTACGGATTCGCCGGGGTCGGCATCAAGCTGCCGCACTACTCGGGATCCCAGTACGAGATGGGGCGCAAGATCCCGTCCGCTCAGATGCGCCGCGGCGACGTCATTTTCTACGGCCCCGGCGGCAGTCAGCACGTGACGATCTACCTGGGTAACGGCCAGATGCTGGAGGCGCCCGACGTCGGACAAACCGTGAAGATCTCGCCGGTGCGCACCAGCGGCATGACCCCTTACGTGATCCGTTACATCGAGTACTGACGAAAGGTCCTATGCACCATCAGGTTTCCCGTCTCAGCAGACTGATCTGGGTGATGCTGGCAGTGCTTCCGCTGCTGGTGGGCCTGGCCGGTCCGGCGAAGGCTGACCCGGGGTGGGACCCGACGTTGCCGCAGATCATCAGCGCCGGGGCGCCCGGTGATCCGGTGGCGATGGCCAACGCGTCGTTGCAGGCCACCGCCCAGGCCACCCAGACCACCATGGATCTGGGCCGCAAGTTCCTGTCCGGGCTCGGGTTCAACGTCGGCGGCGCCGACGCCCCGGTCAGCACCGCTCCCGGGCAGCGGGTGCGCGGCCCGCAAGCCATCGAGTACGTCATCCGCCGGGGCGGCTCGCAGATGGGCGTGCCCTACTCGTGGGGCGGAGGCTCGTTGACCGGCCCGAGCAAAGGCGTCGACGACGGCGCCAACATCGTCGGCTTCGACTGCTCGGGTTTGATGCGGTACGCCTTCGCCGGCGTCGGTGTGCTGATCCCGCGGTTCTCCGGCGACCAGTACAACGCCGGGCGGCACATTCCCCGGGACCAGGCCCGCCGCGGTGACCTGATCTTCTACGGTCCCGGCGGCGGCCAGCACGTCACCATGTATCTGGGCAACGGCCAGATGCTGGAAGCTTCCGGCAGCGCCGGCAAGGTCGTCGTCTCTCCGGTGCGAACCGGCGGTATGACGCCGTACCTGACCCGGATCATCGAGTACTGAGCGCGGCTGGGCAGCGGCGGGTCGGAGGCCACGTCGACGGAATCCCAGTCGCCTGGAATAGTGAAACGAGGGCACGCCGCTGCCCCGCGGCCGCCGGTCGTGTCAGCAGTTGTGTCCGATAGAGCTTGTGGAGGGTAGTCCATGACGTCATCAGAGGGAGCGCCGGCGGGCGCCAGCGGTTTCTCCGGCGCGGAGACGCGCGCGGCAGGGGAGCCGTCTGCCGCCGCTGGAAACGGGCTGGCGGCCGATGTGCACGCCCTGGAGCGGGCCATCTTCGAGGTCAAACGGATCATCGTGGGCCAGGACCAGCTCGTTGAACGCATCCTGGTCGGGCTGCTGGCCAAGGGCCACGTGCTGCTCGAGGGTGTGCCGGGCGTGGCCAAGACCCTTGCCGTGGAGACCTTCGCCAAGGTGGTCGGCGGGACGTTCGCCCGCATCCAGTTCACCCCGGACCTGGTGCCCACCGACATCATCGGTACCCGCATCTACCGGCAGGGCAAGGAGGAGTTCGACACCGAGCTGGGCCCGGTGGTGGTCAACTTCCTGCTCGCCGACGAGATCAACCGCGCCCCGGCCAAGGTGCAGTCGGCGCTGCTGGAGGTCATGCAGGAACGCAAGGTGTCCATCGGCGGCAAGACGTTCCCGCTGCCCAACCCGTTCCTGGTGATGGCCACCCAGAACCCGATCGAGCACGAAGGCGTCTACCCGCTGCCCGAGGCGCAGCGCGACCGGTTCCTGTTCAAGATCAACGTCGACTACCCGTCGTCGGAGGAAGAGCGCGAGATCATCTACCGGATGGGCGTCAAGCCGCCGGAGCCCAAGCAGATCCTGCAGGCGGGAGACCTGCTGCGGTTGCAGGAGCGTGCGGCCAACAACTTCGTGCACCACGCGCTGGTCGACTACGTGGTCCGGGTGGTCGCTGCCACCCGGCACCCGGAGCAGTTCGGCATGCCCGACGTCAAGGCGTGGATCGGCTACGGTGCCTCGCCGCGCGCCTCGTTGGGCATCATCGCGTCCTCACGCGCGCTGGCGCTGGCGCGGGGGCGTGACTACGTGATTCCGCAGGACGTCATCGAGGTCATCCCCGACGTGCTGCGGCACCGACTGGTGCTCACCTACGACGCGCTGGCCGACGAGATCACCCCGGAGGTCGTCATCAACCGGGTGCTGCAGACGGTGGCCCTGCCACAGGTGAATGCCGTTCCGCAGCAAGGATCGTCGATGCCCACCGTCGCCACGGCTAGCGCTCGGTGACCGATCCAGGCACCCGGACTCAACCGGCGGGCGTGAGTCCGCCGTCGATGCTGCGCGGCGATATCAACGACCCCAAACTCGCTGCCGCGCTGCGCACCCTGGAGCTGACCGTCAAACGCAAGCTCGACGGCGTGCTGCACGGCGATCACCTCGGCTTGATCCCCGGCCCCGGTTCCGAACCCGGTGAGTCGCGGATCTACCAGCCCGGGGACGACGTCCGCCGGATGGACTGGTCGGTCACCGCCCGGACCAACCATCCGCACGTGCGGCAGATGATCGCCGACCGCGAGCTGGAAACCTGGCTGGTGGTCGACATGTCGGCCAGCCTGGACTTCGGCACCACCGGCTGCGAGAAGCGGGATCTGGCGGTGGCGGCCGCGGCGGCGATCACCTACCTCAACAGCGGCGGCGGTAACCGGCTGGGTGCGCTGATCGCCAACGGGGAACGGATCGTTCGCGTTCCGGCCCGCTCCGGGCGTCAGCATGAGCAGACCCTGTTGCGCACCATCGCGACCATGCCCAAGGCGCCGTTGGGCGTGCGCGGGGATCTGGCGCTGGCCATCGACGCACTGCGGCGGCCCGAGCGTCGGCGCGGGATGGCGGTGGTGATCAGCGACTTCCTGGGTCCGATCAACTGGATGCGCCCGCTGCGGGCGATCGCCGCCCGCCACGAGGTCCTGGGCATCGAGGTGCTCGATCCGCGCGATGTCGCGTTGCCCGACGTCGGCGATGTCATCCTGCAGGACACCGAATCCGGCGTCACCCGCGAGTTCACGATTGACGGACAACTGCGCGACGACT
Source organism: Mycobacterium sp. NGS50 (assembly GCF_059812545.1). Classification (NCBI taxonomy): domain Bacteria; kingdom Bacillati; phylum Actinomycetota; class Actinomycetes; order Mycobacteriales; family Mycobacteriaceae; genus Mycobacterium; species Mycobacterium sp. NGS50. The sequence continues at coordinate 12,660 of NZ_JCALCW010000015.1, read as the reverse complement.
TCGCCGCCGCCGCCGCGGCCCACCGCTCCGATGTGGCCCGCACGCTGCGCAGCTGCGGCGCACCCCTGTTGTCGCTGAGGACCGACCGGGACTGGATCGCCGACATCGTCCGGTTCGTCGAATCCCGCCGTCGCGGGGCGCTGGCAGGGCACCAGTGACCCGGAGAGCACCCTGACCCGTACCGAAGAGACAGGCCTTTTATGACACTGCCGCTGCTCGGGCCCATGACGCTGACCGGTTTCGCCCACGCGTGGTTCTTCCTGTTCCTGCTGGTCGTCGTCGCGCTGGCGGGGCTGTACATCGTCGTGCAGGCGTCCCGCCACAAGCGGATGCTGCGATTCGCCAACATGGAGCTGCTGGAAAGCGTTGCCCCGAAACAGCCGAGCCGGCTGCGCCACCTGGCCGCGGGCCTGCTGCTGGCCTCGTTGGTGCTGTTCACCGTCGCGATGGCCGGCCCGACGCACGACGTGCGCATCCCACGCAACCGTGCGGTGGTGATGCTGGTGATCGATGTGTCGCAGTCGATGCGCTCCACCGATGTCGAACCCAGCCGGCTGGCCGCCGCGCAGGAGGCCGGTAAGCAGTTCGCCGACGAGCTGACCCCCGGTATCAACCTCGGCTTGATCGCCTATGCGGGCACCGCGACGGTGCTGGTCTCGCCGACCACCAACCGGGAGGCGACCAAAGCGGCCATCGACAAGCTGCAACTCGCCGACCGCACCGCGACCGGCGAGGGCATTTTCACCGCTTTGCAAGCGATCGCCACCGTGGGCGCGGTGATCGGCGGCGGCGACACCCCGCCGCCGGCGCGGATCGTGTTGGAGTCCGACGGCAAGGAGACCGTGCCGTCCAACCCGGACAACCCCAAGGGCGCGTTCACCGCGGCACGCACCGCCAAGGATCAGGGTGTGCCGGTGTCCACCATCTCCTTCGGCACCCGCTACGGCTACGTGGAGATCAACGGCCAGCGCCAACCGGTCCCCGTCGACGACGATTCGCTCAAGCGCATCGCCGATCTGTCCGGCGGCAGCTTCTACACCGCCTCCAGCCTGGAGCAGCTCAAGGACGTGTACTCGACGCTGCAAGACCAGATCGGGTTCGAGACGATCCGCGGCGATGCCTCCACAGGCTGGCTGCGGCTGGGTTCGCTGGTGTTGGCACTGTCCGCGCTGGCGGCCCTGCTGATCAACCGCCGCCTGCCGGATTAGGTGACATTCGAGGTCCGCTGGGTATCGTATTGTCACCGTATGGGATGCCCAAACAGCGCAACGTCGGGTAGGTATGGTTTACGAGCGATCACTCGGGCAGTGGGTCTGGCCACCGCGGCGCTGACACTGGCGGGCTGCGGAACCACGGCGGTGGACGGCACACCGACGACCGCCAGCCAGACCTCCGCCACCGCGGCGGTGGACTTCTCCCAGCTCGACAGCGGGAACTACCCGACCAAGCCGCAGCCGCCCCTGGGTGAGGCCGGGTCAAATGCCAAGGGTGCGCTCGTCGAGGCGGCCCGCCTCGCCGATTACGTTGTGGGGCCATGGGAAGCCGATCCGAAACTCACCCAGTCGGATCGCCGGGCCGCCATGCTCCTCAAAGATGCCAGCGCGGTCGTCCTCGTCCTGCATCAGAAGATCGCGGCAGCGGCCGGCGAGCACGGCTTCATCACCGGCTTCGGCACACAACGCGCCAATGCCGCACCGAACGACACGTCGCTGCTCAACACGGTGATGGAATTTCCCGACCCGGCCGCGGCGGCTGCGGCAGCCGCAGACTTCTCGGCGCGCGCGCTGGACCCGGAAACCATCATCAACGACGACCCGGTGTCGACATCGATTCCCGGGCATCCTGATGCCCCGGCCGTCACCTACGGCGCCAACGGATGGACCACCGTTCAGGCGATCACCGCCAACGGGCCCTTTGTGCTGTTGCAGCGCGTGGAAACTACCCTCGGTATCGATTCGGGGGCGGCGTTGGTAGCGAAGACTCTTGACCTGCAGGCGTCGGCAATCGCCGGCTTCAAGCCGACGCCGCCACAGGACCTCGCCAAGCTGCCTGCCGACCCGAGTGGTCTGCTCGCGCGAACGCTGCCGGACAACAGTGAGCACCGCGCGGTGGTCAACAACCAGGTGTACGGGCCGCACGCAGCCCTGCTTTTTCAGTCCGACCCGGCTGCCACCGCCACGCTGTTCAAAGACACCGGCACGGACCTGATGTCCAAGGGCAACGCCACCGTCTACCGCGCTGCCGATGCTCAGGGCGCGCAGCGCATCCGCGACACGTTCGTTGCCGAGGTCAAGACCGGGGGCTTCAAATCGGCGGACGGCGTGAAAGGGCTTCCCGAAAGCCGCTGCCTGCAGTCGGGCGCGCAGTTCTGGTGTATGGCGGTGGGTGACCGCTACGCCATCGAGGTGGACAGCAGCCAGTTGAAGGATGCCCATCAGAAGATCACGGCTCAATACATGATCCTGATGTCGAACTGAACACGGGCCTGGCCGGTGCGGGGTCGACGCACTGATAGGTTTAGCGCCGTGACTGACGTAGCCGCTGGCGGCAAGCCCGCCTTCGTGTCCCGATCCGTGCTGGTCACCGGCGGAAACCGGGGGATCGGTCTGGCCATCGCCCAGCGACTGGCCGCCGACGGCCACAAGGTGGCGGTCACGCACCGGGGATCCGGGGCGCCGGACGGGTTGTTCGGCGTCGAGTGCGACGTCACCGACAACGACGCCGTGGACCGCGCTTTCACCCAGATCGAGGAGCACCAGGGGCCCGTCGAGGTGCTGGTGTCCAACGCCGGTATCTCCAAGGACGCGTTCCTGATGCGGATGACCGAGGAGCGCTTCCAAGAGGTCATCAACGCCAACCTCACCGGCGCGTTCCGGGTGACCCAGCGCGCGTCGCGCAGCATGCAGCGCAAGCGCTTCGGCCGGATCATCTACATCGGCTCGGTCTCGGGCACCTGGGGGATCGGCAACCAGGCCAACTATGCGGCCGCCAAGGCCGGTCTGATCGGCATGGCCCGCTCGATCTCGCGGGAGCTGTCCAAGGCCGGTGTGACCGCGAACGTCGTCGCGCCCGGCTACATCGACACCGAGATGACCCGCGCCTTAGACGAGCGGATCCAGGCGGGCGCGCTGGAGTTCATCCCGGCCAAGCGGGTCGGCACGGCCGCCGAGGTCGCCGGTGCGGTCAGCTTCCTGGCCTCCGAGGACGCCAGCTACATCGCCGGCGCGGTGATCCCGGTCGACGGCGGCATGGGCATGGGCCACTAAAGACAGAGCGAAGGACATTTCATGGCAGGCTTTCTCGACGGCAAGCGGATCCTGGTCACCGGGATCATCACCGACTCCTCGATCGCGTTCCACATCGCAAAGGTGGCACAGGAGGCCGGCGCGCAGCTGGTGCTCACCGGCTTTGACCGGATGCGGCTGATCCAGCGCATCGCGGACCGGTTGCCGGAGCCGGCGCCGCTGCTGGAACTCGACGTGCAGAACAACGAGCACCTGGACTCGTTGGCGGCCCGGATCACCGAGGTGATCGGCGAGGGCAACAAGCTCGACGGTGTGGTGCACTCGATCGGCTTCATGCCGCAGACCGGGATGGGAATCAACCCATTCTTCGACGCCCCGTATGAGGACATCGCCAAGGGCATCCACATCTCGGCCTACTCGTATGCCTCGCTGGCCAAGGCGACGCTGCCGGTCATGAACCCGGGTGGGTCGATCGTCGGGATGGACTTCGACCCGACCCGCGCCATGCCGGCCTACAACTGGATGACGGTGGCCAAGAGCGCATTGGAGTCGGTCAACCGATTCGTGGCGCGCGAGGCGGGCCAATTCGGGGTGCGCTCCAATCTGGTTGCGGCCGGACCGATCCGGACCCTGGCGATGAGCGCCATCGTCGGCGGCGCGCTGGGTGAAGAGGCAGGCGACCAGATGCGGCTGCTCGAGGAGGGCTGGGACCAGCGCGCCCCGGTCGGCTGGGACATGAAGGATCCCACCCCGGTCGCCAAAACGGTGTGCGCGCTGCTCTCCGACTGGCTGCCGGCCACCACCGGGACCGTCGTCTACGCCGACGGCGGCGCCCACACCCAGCTGCTGTAGGGAAGTGCGGTGCACTTTGATGCCGTCCTGCTGCTGTCGTTCGGCGGGCCCGAAGGGCCTGAGCAGGTGCGGCCGTTCCTGGAGAACGTCACCCGAGGACGCGGCATCCCCCCGGAGCGACTCGATGCGGTTGCCGAGCACTACCTGCATTTCGGCGGGGTATCGCCGATCAACGGGATCAACCGCGCCCTGATCGAACAGTTACGAGCCGAACTGGACCTGCCGGTCTATTTCGGCAATCGCAACTGGGAACCCTACGTCGAAGACACGGTTGCGGCCATGCGCGACAACGGGGTTCGCCGTGCTGCGGTCTTCACCACCTCGGCATGGGGCGGCGAATCCAGCTGTACGCGATACGTTGAGGACATCGAGCGGGCTCGCCGCGCGGCCGGCGCCAACGCACCCGAGCTGGTGAAGCTGCGACAGTATTTCGACCACCCGCTGATGGTGGAGATGTTCGCCGACGCCATCGCAGCCGCGGCCGCCACGGTGCCGACAGATGCCCGGCTGGTGTTCACCGCGCATTCGATTCCGGTGGCCGCCGACCAGCGTTACGGCCCACAGCTTTACAGCCGCCAAGTCGGCTACGCCGCGGGGCTGGTCGCCGCCGCCGCCGGGTATTCCGAATACGACCAGGTGTGGCAGTCACGCTCGGGCCCGCCGCGCATCCCGTGGCTGGAGCCCGACGTCGCCGAGCACCTCGCCACGTTGGCGGACAACGGGACCCAGGCGGTAATCGTCTGTCCGATCGGGTTTGTCGCCGACCACATCGAGGTGGCATGGGACCTCGACCACGAATTACGGGCGCAGGCGCAGGCCGCAGGAATGGCTTTCGCGCGCGCGGCGACGCCCAACGCGGACCGGCGGTTCGCCGAGCTGGCCCGTGACCTGATCGACGAGCTGCGGTACGGCCGTGAGCCTTCGCGTGTCAGCGGGCCAAGCCCGGTGCCGGGCTGCGGATTCGGTGTCAACGGCGCACCCTGCCGGCCGCCGCACTGTGTGGCTGAGCGCTGAGTTGCTCTAGACCTGCCAGGCGGACTGCAGGATCGCGTCGACGGCGGCCAGTCGCGCGGACCGGACCACCGCGGCCAACGGCCGCAGCGCATTTCCGGCGAGCTGAGCCTCCGACAGCGACCGCACACCGCTGGGCTCGAGTTCTGAGGTGACCGTGATGATCGCATCGACGTGGGCGGCGGTGTTGAGCACCCGCACCGCGCGCGACGGCGCATGCTCGGGAACCGGGTGGTGCGCCGTGGTTTCCAGCACCTGTTCGACAAGGGTGCGCGGGTCGGCCACGCGGTCGCCGATCGCGCCCAGCGCGGACAGTGCGTCGGCCGCAGCGCGCACCGCCGAACGCAGGTCGTGTTCGGCTTGGCCGAGGTCGTGCTGCTGCGGAACCGGCACATCCGACAGGGCGTAGACGATCCAGGACAACGCCTCGGACTCGTCGTACTCGGGAACCAGCCCGATCGCGGCGCCGCGCGGGCCGGTGACCAGGATCGCCTCACCGGCGGCCAGCGCATCCTGGGCGAACTGGGTGCCCGCCGGCAGCCCACGTACATCACCGGGGACCGGCAACACCACACTGATGGTCGGCTCCGCGCGCCCGCCGGCCGCGGCGCGCACGGTCTGCAACAGCGACATCGTCCCGGCAGTGTTCACGTCGGGCCACGGCAACCCGGAATTCCCGGCCGCAACGGCGTCGTAGGCGGTCACCGATTGCCGTAACGCCCAATGCATTAACGCGTCGAGGACATCGTCGGGGGCGGCCTGTCCGGCGAGCCACGCGTTTGCCCACACCGACAGCGTTCCGCTTGGGCACCACATGACGTCGCAGTCTAATAGCGCAGCCGTCAGCAGGCCGCCAGACACGGGTCCGATGGGTCGACCCGCTGCGCCCGGCTCTGCCGCGCTTGCGATCGCCCCGCTAGGCTGGCGACATGCCCGCCGCGCTGATCTGGCTGATTGCCGCACTCGGGCTCGCCGGCGCCGAGGTGTTGACCGGCGACATGTTCCTGCTGATGCTCAGCGGCGGCGCGCTCGCCGCATCCGGCACGAGCTGGTTGCTGGACTGGCCGGCGTGGGCCGACGGGGCGGTGTTCCTGGTGGTTTCGCTGCTGTTGCTGCTGTTGGTCCGGCCCGGTCTGCGGCGACGCCTGACGCCGCCGGTGGACACCGCCACCGGTATCGCCGCGTTGGAGGGCAAAAGCGCGCTGGTGCTGGACCGGGTCGCCCGGCACGAGGGGCAGGTCAAGGTCGACGGTGAGGTCTGGACGGCGCGGCCGCTCAACGACGACGACGTCTTCGAACCCGGTGAGCAGGTGACCGTCATGCAGATCGACGGCGCCACCGCGGTGGTCTGGAAGAGCTAGCAGAAGGAGGTCTCATGGAGGGATACACAGGCGGGCTGGTGTTCCTGGCCGTCCTGGTGATCTTCGCGGTCATCGTGGTGGCCAAGTCGATCGCCCTGATCCCGCAGGCCGAGGCCGCGGTAATCGAGCGCCTGGGCCGCTACAGTCGCACCGTCAGCGGGCAGCTGACGCTGTTGGTGCCGTTCATCGACCGGGTGCGCGCCCGGGTGGACCTGCGTGAGCGGGTGGTGTCGTTCCCGCCGCAGCCGGTGATCACCGAGGACAACCTGACCCTCAACATCGACACGGTGGTGTACTTCCAGGTCACCAACCCGCAGGCGGCGGTGTACGCGATCAGCAACTACATCGTCGGCGTCGAGCAGCTGGCCACCACCACGCTGCGCAACGTGGTCGGCGGCATGACGCTGGAGCAGACCCTGACCTCGCGCGAGGTGATCAACAGCCAACTGCGCGGCGTGCTGGACGAAGCCACCGGCCGCTGGGGGCTGCGGGTGGCGAGGGTGGAGCTGCGCAGCATCGACCCGCCGCCGTCGATCCAGGCATCGATGGAAAAGCAGATGAAAGCCGACCGGGAAAAGCGGGCGATGATCCTGACCGCTGAGGGCTCGCGCGAGTCGGCGATCAAGCAGGCCGAAGGACAGAAGCAGGCCGAGATTCTGGCCGCCGAGGGCGCCAAGCAGGCCGCGATTCTGGCGGCCGAAGCCGAACGACAGTCCCGGATCCTGCGGGCCCAGGGGGAGCGGGCCGCCGCCTACCTGCAAGCCCAGGGGCAGGCCAAGGCCATCGAGAAAACGTTCGCCGCGATCAAGGCCGGCCGGCCGACCCCGGAAATGCTGGCCTACCAATATCTGCAGGTGCTGCCGCAGATGGCCAAGGGCGAAGCCAACAAGGTGTGGGTGGTGCCCAGCGACTTCGGTTCGGCGCTGCAGGGTTTCACCAAGCTGCTCGGGGCCCCCGGCGATGACGGGGTTTTCCGGTATCAGCCCTCGCCGGTCGACGACGTCGCTCCGGCGGCCGTCGACGACGAGGACGTCGCCGACTGGTTCTCCACCGAAACCGATCCGGCGACCGCGCAGGCCGTCGCCAAGGCAGAGGCCGACGCCCGTAAACCCGTCGACGACGCGTTGGCGGGCCCACCGCGCCATCAGGCCGCTCCGGAACTGTCACCACCCGCGGCCTACCCGCCGGCGCAGCCGTAAGGTTGGACCATGAGCGCCCTGACATCGAACAAGACCTACGCGGCGCTGGCCGCCTTTCAGGCCGGCGATGCGGTGGCATGCGGCATCCCGATTCCCTATATCGAGAAAAGCCTTGACACGCTGGGTGTTCCACCGAACATCCGGTGGGTCCTGCCGGCCTCCAAAGCCGCCTCGGTGGTCGGTCTGCTGGCCGCGAGCCGATTCCCGGCGCTGGCGCGGCTGACGACGGCGATGCTGACGCTGTACTTCGCGCTGGCGGTCGGTGCACACCTGCGGGTGCGCGACAAACCGGTCAATACCATTCCGGCGGCGACGTTCCTGCTGACCTATGCGGTGATGACCGCCAAGGGCCCGGACAGCGCGGGGGACTAGGTCATTCGGCCGGACCGAGCAGCCGGCGCTTCTCCTCGACGAATTCGTCCTCGGTGAGCAGCCCGGCATCACGCAGTTCGGCCAGCTCACGCAGGTCGGCGCCGATGGACTGGACGCGGCTGGTCGGCGGCGGTTTGGGTGCGGCCGCACGTTGTTTGGCCGTCAGGCCGCCCGTTACGCCGCGGCCGCGCCCGACGACCCCGGCCAGCGCCCGCCCGGCCACACCCGCGGTGGCCATCTCGGCGAACGGGACGGCCGCCTCCCCGGCGGCCACCGCGGGAACGGCACCCATGGCGGACGTCGCACTGAGGTTCTGAATCGCCAACGGTGCGGCCACCGTCCAGGCCTGCGGCACCGACAACGCGCCGATCGACGCGGCTTCCCCCAGTCCTGCCGCGACCGGCGCGGCCGACGACGCCATGAAGGGCATGAACAGCGGCGGCACCAGGCCTTCGGCGGTCTCGATCATCTCGACACCGAGCATGTCGATCCCGAAGGTGCCGATGGCGTCGATCCCGAACGTGCCGGCCGAATCGATGACGAATGTGCCGAACAGGCTCGACGCCAGCCCCGCGGCGGCCATCGCCAGGGCAGGGTCGGCCGCTAGCGACGATGCCAGCGCGTTCGGCAACGCCGCCGAGCCCGCGGCGGCCACCGTCGGCGACGTCAGCGACTGCAACGCATTCGGCACGGCTGCAAGCTGGGTGACCGCGTTGTGCACCTGGCTGCCGGCCGCGCTGGCGGTGGCCTGGCCGACGGCGGCGGCCTGGCTGGTCGATCCGGCCGGGTTGGTGGTCTGTGGTGGCTCGCTGAACGGGGTCAGGGCCGAGGCCGCCGCGGCACTGCCGGCGTAGCCGTACATGGCTGTGGCGTCCTGGGCCCACATCTCGGCATAGTGCGCCTCGGTGGCCGCGATGGCCCCGGTGTTCTGGCCCAGGATGTTGCTGGCCAACAGCGACAGCAAGAGGGTGCGGTTGGCCGCGATGACCGGCGGTGGCACGGTCATGGTGAACGCCGCCTCATAGGCTGCCGCGGCGGCCTTGGCGCGGGTCGCGGTCTGTTCGGCCGCGGCAGCCGCGGTATACATCCACGTGACGTAGGGCTGGGTTGCCGCGGTCATCGACGCGGCCGACGCGCCCGACCATCCGGTGGCGAGCTCCGAGATCGCCGACTGGTAGCCCGCACCTGCCGCATGCAGTTCGGCCGCGAGCCCGTTCCACGCGGTGGCAGCGGCCAGCATCGGCGCCGAGCCCGGACCGGTGTACATCCGGGCGGAGTTGATCTCCGGTGGCACCGCCGCGAAATCCATTGATGCTCCGATCGCTCAGCCGGCTGCGAGAACGTTGGCGGCCTCGGTGGCCGCATACGAACCCGCGCTGGTCCCCAGGGTCTGGACAAACAGGTCATGCACCGCGGCCGCCTGCGCCGCGACCGACTGATACAGCTGGGCATGGGCGGTGAACTGCAGCGCCGTCAGCGCCGATACCGGATCGGCGGCGGCCGGGATCACCCCGGTGGTCGGGCCCGCCGCGGCGGTGTTGGCGGAGGTCAACGCTGAACCGACCCCGGCGAGCTGGCTGGCGGTGGCGGCCAATGCTTCCGGCTGCGCCGTTACGAACGGTGTCGTCATGGTTAAACTCCTCTCCAGTTGGCCGAATGAGAACCGCTACCCGGCAAGAGAATTCATGTCCGCTGGGGAAATTAGCCAGTGAACTTGAAATCAACCTGAAGATGCGCAAACGTGACCATGCTGCCGCCGCAGTGCTAACAATGGAGCATGACTGATCCGCGGCTGATCGACCGGCGGGGCCGACCGGCGGATGATGCGTTCAGCGTGGGCACTCCGCGAGTGCTGGTGGTGGAGGACTCGGAGACCATCCGCGAGATGGTCAGCGAGGCGCTGACCGACGCCGGCTATCTGGCTGACGCCCGTCCCGACGGAGAAGGGCTCGAGGAGGTCCTCGACGGGTTCCGGCCGGATCTGGTGGTGTTGGATCTGATGCTGCCGGGCCGCGACGGCTTCACCCTGCTCGAGGTGATCCTGCAGTGGGGTGACGCCGGGATTGTGCTGCTGACGGCCCGCGACGGTTTGCCCGACCGGCTGCGCGGCCTGGACGGCGGCGCCGATGACTACGTGGTCAAGCCCTTTGAACTCGCCGAGCTGCTGTCGCGGGTGGGTGCGGTGCTGCGCAGGCGCGGCCGGTTGCCCTCGGTGGTGCAGTTCGGGGATCTGATGCTGGATGCCGATGCCGGGGTGGCCAGCCGCGCCGGGCGGCCGTTGGAGCTGACGGCCACCGAGTTGAGGTTGCTGGTGTACCTCGTCGAACAGCGCGGCCGGATCGTCAGCGCCGGCCAGATCCTCAACGGGGTCTGGGGATATGACGCCTACGACCCCAACCTGGTGCAGGTGCACATCAGCGGACTGCGGCACAAGCTGGAGGCGCACGGCCCCCGAATCCTGCACACGGTCCGCGGCATCGGCTACCGGCTACGGCCACAACGTCCATGAGGGCAATGGCCGGAGACGTGGCCACTCCGACGCCGTCGCTGCAGCGCCGGGTGACGATGATGATGGTCGGGCTCATGGCGGTGCTGTTGTTGGCGTTGGGCATCGTCATCGACACCAGCCTGGGCGCCCAGGCGAACCAGAACCTGCATGACCGCTTGGCGGCTGCCATCACCCGTGCGGATTCCCTTGCCGCCATCAATATTTCGCCAGAACAGTTGGCGGATCAGCTCAACAGCGGCGTCGTGCGCGCACTGGTCGTCACCGCGGATGGCACCAGCTACGGCGACCCGGCGATCGAAGAGGACACTACCGCCGGCCAGATCACGGATCCGCAGCCGCTGGAACCGGACGACACCGCCACGGTGGTCGTGCACCCGTTGGCCGGCGGCGGGCGGGTCATCCTGGTCGCCGACACCACCGAGGTTCGGGAAACGATCCGGCAGTTGCGCCAATTGATGATCGGCGCCGGCCTGGCCACCCTGGTTGTGGCGGCGGTGTTGCTGCTCGCGGTCAGCCGCGCCGCGCTGCGACCATTGGAGCGCCTGACGGGGTTGGCCAAGGACATCACCACCGGGGATCGAGGTCGACGGCTGCGGCCCGCCAATGCCGAAACCGAACTCGGCCGTGCCGCCAGCGCATTCGACGACATGCTGGATGCGCTGGAGGATTCCGAACAGCGCGCCCAGCGTGCCGCCGCCGGCGCCCAACGTGCCGAGGCCGCCACTCGGAGATTCCTCGCCGACGCCGCCCACGAATTGCGCACCCCGATCGCCGGAATCCAAGCCGCTGCCGAACAGGTCGCCAGCAACGTGGACCAGGACGAAGCCGATGAGGCGGCACTGCGCCAATACCGGCGGGCCACCTTGCTCCTGGCCGATGCGCGGCGGGCGACCCGGCTGGTCACCGACATGCTGGAGTTGAGCTACATCGACGCCGGGCTGCCACTGGAGATGAAGGACACCGACTTGGCGGCGATCGTCAACGTCGAAGTGGACCGCGCCACGATGCTGGCACCGCAGCTGGTGATTGAACACACCGGGCCGGCGGCGCTGGCGGTCCGGGCCGACCCGACGCGGGTGGCGCAGATCCTGTCCAACCTGCTGGACAATGCCCGTCGGTGTACATCGGCCGGCGGGCGGATCAGCGTCGTTGTGCAGCGCCGCGACGACGCCAGCGTGGAAGTGACCGTGACCGACACCGGACCCGGAATTCCGCCGGGCGACGCTGAGCGCATCTTCGAGCGGCTGGTCAGATTGGACTCGGCACGTACCCGCGATCACGGCGGCGCCGGCCTGGGTTTGCCCATCGCGCGGGCGCTGGCCCGCGCGCACGGCGGCGACTTGATGTGCGTGCCGCGTGAGCACGGCGCGCAGATGCGGTTCGTCCTGCCGATCGGTACGGCGGCGCCGTAGCGTCACCCAGGGTCGGGACACAGGATCTGGCACCTGACTCCGGGCGCGCGTCCAATCCGTCGATCCAACGTCGCCAACGGCACGGCCAGCAGCTCGGCCAGCGCCACATAGCTGGCGTCGTAGCTGGACAGATTGGCCCGCAGCTGCCGGCATCGGGCTGCCAGCACCTCGTATGGCCACAAGTTGATTTGCAGATCGAGCAGGTCAGCATGCGCCTGTCCGGCATGGTCGGGGCTGGTCGATCCGGCCAGTTCAAGTCGCCGGATGACGTTGGCGCACTCAAAAGGCAACAGCGCGGGTGCGAATAGATCCGCGTCGGTGAGTTGCGCGGCGGCCCACTGGCCGTGGCTCCCGGAGTCCAACAACATCGCCGCCACTACGGACGCGTCGCAAACGATGCGCCCGCTCACCGGTGGTCGGCGTCCTTGGCGGACAGGATGTCTTGGGCGACCATACCGGCGTCAGTGGCATTTAGTCGCGCCCGGGCGCGAGCAACGACATCGGTAACGGTCGGCTTATCCGCGGTTGCGACGAGCAGGTCGCGCAGATATTCCTGCAGTGACTGTCCTGACCGTGCGGCGCGTGCGGCCAACTCGTCGCGGACCAGCGCGGGAACATCGCGAATCGTGACCGCAACCATTGCTGCATTATAGCTGTAACGCAGCTGTTTTAGCTGCACTCGGGTCAGCGCCCTTCTTG
>NZ_JCALCW010000014.1:0-128605 GCF_059812545.1 Mycobacterium sp. NGS50 | reverse complement strand
CGCCGAAATCTGGTGCTGAGTACACGTTCGGCGAGCCGCGCAGCCGCTACAGCCGACCGGCCACGAAGTCGGCGGCCTGATTGACCATCCCGGCGTTGATATAAGCGTCGGCCAGATGCTGAGGCCAGTTGTCGGCCCAGGTATTGGGGTCGGCCGGGTTACAGATCGGGTCGGCGCCATGACACAGCTCGATGGTGCGCTCGCCGTAGAGCGGACTGAGCCCGGTGATCGGGCCCGCCCACGCGCTGCCGTTGCCGAACAGCGCTACCGCCGCGATGTGCTGGTCGGCGCCGGGCGGCAGCAGGTTGGTGAACCCGAACACCGGGACGGGAGACGCGAGCACCAGGTCGGTTGCCGCCGCGCCCAGGGAATACCCGCCCAGCACCAGACGGGTGTTGGGGCAGCTGTTGATCATGTACTGGATGTGCCCGCTCATGTCCTGGGCGCCGCGGTCGGGGTCGGTATCGGCGGCGTACTTGACCGCGTACATCCCGATGTTGGAGACCCTCGATCGCAGCGCGCCGATGAGCGCGTTACCGATCTTGCCGGGGCCGGGCGGCTCGATGCGGCCCCGGGCGAACACCAGCTCCGACGCGGGGCACGACGCGGCAGCCGCCGAGGGCATGCCGGTGGGTAAGCCGGTCAGCAGCAACAAAGCCAGCGCGGCGACTGCGACGAATCGGATCCGGGTGTTCATCGGGTTGATATTAGCGAAACTAAATGATTCCCGTTCGTGGGTGGGGAATCCGGCTCAGTTGCCCGGAGGCTGTGGCGCAGCCAGCCCCGGGACCTGCGGCGCCGGCAGGTGCTGGGGGCCGACGGCGATCCGTGGTGCGACGAACGCCGCCGCCTGGTTCGTGTAGCTGGGAATGTAGCCGTCGGTGTGGTCACTCCAGTCGTTGCCGGGTCCCGCGTGACAGATCGGGTCGCCGGGGTTGCACATGTCGATTGCCTTGGAGCCCAACAGCGCACTCTGGCTGGAAATCGGGCTGCCCGACCGGTCGGCCACGTTGCCGAACGTGGCGACCGCCGCGATGTTGTCCACGTACTCGGGGGGCAGGGGGGCGCCGAACCCGATGCCGCCGATCGGCACTCCGGCGACGATGTCGACCACCGACGCGCCCTGCGAGTAGCCACCCAGCACCAGCTTGGTGTTCGGGCACCTGCCGGCCATGTCCTTGACCCGGTTGATCGCGTCGTTGGCCCCGTCGCCGCCGTGCAATTGCAGGCGGCTGGCGGCGTAGTTCACCGCGTACACCCCGACGTTGGTGCCGGGGGACTGTGCGCGCACCGCGTCGACGAACGCCTCACCGACCCGGCCGATGCCGGGCGGTTCGCTGGTGCCGCGGGCGAAGATGATCTCCGCGTCCGGGCAGTCATCGGCTGCCGCCACCGGCATAACCGAGGACGCCATGATCGGGGCGATGACCGCGGCGCCGGCGGTCAGCAGCGTCAACGCACCCATGGCGCCCCACCTCAGTGGGCTGAACTGGTCGATTCGCACAGGAAAATAGTACCGGCAACCGGCCCCGACGGCGGAACAACGGTTGCTGGCGGCGCCGGCGGGGGTGGTTTCGCCGGTCATGAGGCAGCCCAGATTCGTGGCATTTGGGCGGCGTGTCTGCTGTTAGGATGCCTGAGGACCGGATTCGCCGCGCTCAGTGCGGGTTCGATGCCGCCGGGAGGATGAGGGTGAATTCGTCGCTGCGGACGTTTGCTGGCTACCTGGGTGCGCTGGCGGTCGCCGCTTCGTTGACGTGGTGTGCGCCCGCCGTGGCGGACCCCACCGAACCGACGCTGGGCTCGCTGGAACCTCCCGCCCCGGCACCCCCGCCCAGGGCTGCGCCGGCGCCGGCCGCGTCGAATGCCGGCTCTGACGAGTCCGGCGTCCGCCAGGTCGTGCAAACGTCGACGGGCGCCTACAACGCAGAGAACTGGGACGTGTTCCTGGCCCAGCTCTGCTCGGCCCGGCGCGGGAGTTTCAACATCGATCAGATCAAGAACCAGCGTGCCGAGCGGGGGCCGATGCAGACGACGGTCACAGCCGTTGCGATCAACGGAGACAACGCAACCGCGACAACCGTGATGAGCGACCGCTTCACGGTCACCACGCCGTACCACCTGGTGCGCGAAGGCAGCTGGAAGATCTGTGGATAGCGGATCGGGCGGGTCACGGCGGATGGTGTCCGGCGTTGTCGGCAGCCGTGCTCGGCGCCGGGGTGCTGATCTGCGGGCCGGCTGTGGCCGACCCCACGGCCCCGACGTTGGAGCCCATCGAACCACCGCCTCCACCGCCGCCCGCTCCGGTGGCAGCACCGAACCCGGTGCCCGACCGGGCCTCCGACGAGGCCGCGATACGCCAGGTGATCCAGGCGTCGGTGGTTGCCTTCAACTCGCAGAACTGGGGCGCGCAGCGCAGGCTGTACTGCGCGGCGAAGCAGGCGACGTTCTCGGTCGGCGACGTGCAGGGCGCATACAACGACAGTGCACCCATCCAGATTGCGGTAACGGCCGTGAACCTGGCGGGCGATAGTGCGTATGTGCCGATCGTGCTGGCCGACCGCAACGGCTCCGGTCCGCTGGTGTGGCACCTGGTGCGCGAGGGCGGCTGGAAGCTCTGCGGCAACTAACGCCTGTGGATTGACGGCGTCGTGCCCGGGCTTCCGGGGCCTACCGTGAGTCGGTGGCAGCAACCCCGCGCCTGCAGGTCAGCAGTTACCGCTTCCTGCGGCGCCGCACCGAGGATGCGCTGCTGGGCGCCGACCTGAGTGTTGCCCGCCCGGCCCGCGCCCAGTCGTTGGCGGCGGGCTGCCTGACAGCGGCGTTGGTGGCCGCGGGTTGCGGAATGCTGGCCGTGGTACGACCGCAGCCCGGATTGGACGGCGTCCCGATCGTCATGGGCGCGCACTCCGGTGCGCTGTACGTGCGTGTCGGCGAAACCCTGCACCCGGTGCTGAATCTGGCCTCGGCGCGGTTGATCGCTCAGACCGACGCGGCGCCACGCGCAGTCGGTGAGGCGGACATCGGGCGGGCCACACGCGGTCCGATGCTGGGTATTCCGGGCGCACCCGGGGTGCTGCTGCCGCCGCTGCCCGCCGAGGAGGCAGTGTGGACGGTGTGCGACAGCGGGTCGGTGGCAAGCACGTCGGTGCTGATCGGGCCCATCCAGCCGCCATCCGAATCGACGATGCTGGACGCGCCGCACACGGCGTTGGTCACCGCGGATTCCGGGAAGTCGACCTACCTGATTCACGGCGGGCACCGGTCGTTGGTGAGTCTCGCGGATCCGGCGGCCGTGCGTGCACTGCACCTGGACGGGATAGCGCCACACCCGGTTTCGCGACTGCTACTGGATGCGCTCGCCGAGGCGACGCCGATCGTCGCCCCGTTGATCCCCGGCGCCGGCCGACCCAGCCGGCTGCCCCGGATCCCGACCGGCGCCGTGGTGCGGGTGCCCACCGCCGCCGGCGACGAGTACGACGTCGTGCTCAGCGATGGCGTGCAACGCGTGGGGCAGGTGACGGCAGACCTGATTCGGCTGGCCGATACCCGAGGCGGCCGTGAGGTGATCTCGGTGGCGCCCGACAGCCTACGATCCAGCCCGACGGTGAACCCGTTGCCAATCACCGGGTTTCCCGATCAGTCGGTGCCGGTGGATCTCTCGGCACTCGCCGTGCTGTGCGTGACGTGGAGGCACCCGACTGTCGGCCGCACCGAGATCACAGCGCAGGCCGGTACCGAACTGCCGGTGCCGGCCGGACAGGCGCCGACCGCATTGGCGCAGGCGGACGGCAGCGGCCCGCTGCTGGATGCGGTGCATCTTCCGCCCGGGCACAGCGCCTACGCGCGGGCCGCCGATGCGCCGTATCTCATCACGGACACCGGGGTCCGGTTCGCGGTCCGCGGCGACGACGCGGCGCGCAGCCTCGGCTTGCCGGACGCTGCCACCCCAGCTCCCTGGCCGGTGCTGGCGGCGTTGCCGCAGGGACCCGAGTTGAGCAGGCAGCGCGCACTACTCGCCCGCGATGTGGTGGATCAGCCCGCCGGCCGGCCGTCGAAACCGGGCACCGGCTAAGGCCAGCACCAGCACCGCCGCACACAGTGCGGCACCGGTGATCGCTGTCTGGGGCGGCCGCCGATCCACCGGATCCGGTGCGGGCGCCGGCGTGACCGCCGGGTCATGTTGCGCGGTGGCGGCCGCCGCCGGTGCACCGGAGTCGACCGCCGCCGCGACATCGATCACCCCGTTGCCGACGACCGGATTCCAGCCGTCGGGCGGGTGGTGTGCGGTGGATTCGATCCGGCCCATCACCTGCCGGGCGCTCAGTGCCGGGAACCGGGACCGGATCAGCGCTGCCAGCCCGCTGACCACCGGAGCCGCATAGCTGGTTCCGGTGATCGCCTGAGCGGCCCGGTCCCCGACAGCATTGGCCAACGCGTCACCGACCGGGCTCAGCGACAGCACCGCTTCACCGGGCGCGGCGACGTCGACCCACGGACCGGGCAGGGTGAACGCGGAGGGGGCACCGTCGACGGTCACCGAGCCGACCGTCAGAACGAACTCGTCGTACCAAGCCGGACTGACCGCCACCGCCGAGGTATCCCACGTTGTTTCGGCAGACTGTCGCGGGCAGGCCCCATCGCTGTTGCCGGCGGCCGCGACGACCACCGCGTCCTTGACATTCACCGCGTACGCCAGTGCGGCACCCAACGCCCGATCGTCGAGCATCGACCCGGCCGGCACACATGCCACCGTCGAAATGTTGATCACCGAAACACCCAGATCGGCTGCCGTGCGGACGGCCTTCGCCATGGTGTCGACATCGCCGATGCCGGTGTTCGACGAATCGCCGACCCGACCGAATTTGGTACTGGCCTGGCGTATAGCAATGACGGTCGCTTCCGGTGCGATGCCACTGAATCCGTCTGAGCCGGCCGGATCTGCGGTCGCGGCGATGATTCCCGCCACCACCGTGCCGTGTCCGTCGCAGTCCTGGGTGCCGTCGCCGCCGGACACGTAGTCGCCCCCGGCAATCAGCCGGGGCAACCGCCGATGCGGGGACACCCCGGTGTCGATGACCGCGACGCGTTGGCCGCGGCCGCGGGTCAGCCCCCAGATCGCCGGCAGGTCAATGCTGTCGAGCTGCCGAGGCCGCTGCAGACGCTGCGGGTCGAACGCCGGAACAGTGCACACCTCGCGTTGCACGGTGGGCTGCGCCGGAGCCGGTGGCACCGGTGCGGGAAGCCGGGCATCGTCGATCGCGGGCGGCGACACCGCGTACACCGGCGGTGGTGAACACTGCACCAGTCCCAGCGCCGCGGCGGCGAAGATGCGGGGTAGCCGGGCGGCCCACCGCGTCATAGGGCCAGGCCGCGTGCGGCCCCGAACACGCCGCACATCCAGCAGGTCAGCGGCGCGATCATGACGAGCGCCAGATACTCCACGTTCTGAACTGCCCGCCATGCGACGGGGGACACCGGAAAGGAGCGACGGCAGTAGCACCAGGCCGCCGCGGACAGGATCAGCGCCGCAACGCAATTCATCAGCGGATGCGGATGTGTCCTGATCGCCAGCGCCACGGTTCCGGTGGCGAGGGCCATCCCGCCGCCGATGACGAGCGCGAACGCCTGGACCCGATCGGTATGCGCGCGTGCCCGCAACAGCAGCACCGATCCGACGACCACGGCGACGGCGATCCCGGCGCGAGCCATGACGGCCGCGCCCACGGCCCCCAGCGTGGATGTCGTCGACGTGCCCAGGACCAGACCGGTCAGCGTGCCGGTGGCGCGACGGGCACGCCCATCCAGCCGATCGGGTGGGGAATCGTCGGGTGCGCGTGGAGCCAACCCCGCCCAGCTGACTGCCACCCGCGTCGAGACCTGCAAGGCTCCCAGCGATACTGCGGCCGTGGCCGCACACAGCCGGGATGTGGACACGTGGCTCAGAACGCCGGCCGTGGCGGCGACGGCGCTGAGCGTGGCGACCGCCGTCAACGCCGTCAACGCGGATATCGCACCCGCTTCGCGGCTGACCAGTCGCAAACCCAGCACCGACACCGTCGCCACGGCCACGCTTGCCAGCAACACATTCGGGGCGCCCGGTCCCGCGGGCACCGTCAGAAATCCCGCGACACCGGCGAATCCAGTCGCCCACAGCGCGAAGGCGACGCTTTCGGCACCATCATGACGTGTTCGGTCGGCGCCCGTGGCGCAGATCAGTGCGACACAGCCGATGCCGGCGGCGATCGCCGCGCTGACCGGCCTCGCGCTGTGGGTCAGGAGCCCGGCGCACAACAGCATGAGCGCTGCCATTGCGGCCAGCCCACTTGCCGCCAACCAACGGCAGATCACGGAGGTTCCCGGGGTGGCGGGTCGTCCGGCCGCGGCGATCGCGTCCGCGACCGCTTCGGCGGCATCATCGAGCACCGGGCGAGGCGGCTCGAGGGATGCACGGGTCAACAGCAGCACGCTGCCGTCTCGGATCTGCAGCTGCGCCAGCGTCATCGACGTATCCAAAGCCGCGGCGCCCGGAAGCGCGAGCCGGTACGGCATCGGGTTCGGCTCGGCGGGCCGGTAGCCGTGGGCGGTGAGGATGTCGACAAGTGAGGGCATCAGTGCCGCGACCGGCAGGGCAGCGGGCAGCGAGACGTCGACGCCGACACCATCGGCGTACACCGCCACCCGGCGCACCGCAGGGTTGAAGTCAGCCACTGCTAGTCCCTTTCACCCGGTTACCTACCGCACGCTAGCCGCGCCGCCCGGCCTCCGGTGCGCGGTAATCCACAGCTGACTTGTCGGCGTTGCCGGCTCTGCCTACCGTGACGCCACCATGACCATCGAAGTTGCCGCACCGCCGGCGGTTGCTCAGCCGGCATCCACAGCCTGGTGGTCGCGACTGATGCCGGTCGCGATCGCGGTGCTGATGACCGGCATGGCCGCCGCGCTGTACCGGTCGGGGTCGGCAACACCGCGCAACCCGATGCTCGTGGCGTTCCCGGTGATGATGCTGGGGTCGGCGTGCGTGACGGTGATCTCCGGTCGCCGAACCGATCTGGACGCCGACCGTCGCGGCTACCTGGACTATCTCAGTGGTCTGCGCCGCTCGGTAACCGCAACGGCGGCCGCACAGCGGGCGTCGCTGATCAACGACCACCCCGACCCGGAGGCACTCTGGACGGGGGTGGGGTCGCGGTGCGACACCGGCTCGCAGTGCGGACGCGTCCGGGTCGGCGTGGGCGCCGCACCGCTGGATACCGTGCTGGTGGCCCCGCCGATGGCGCCGCAGGAACGAGCGGATCCGGTCACGGCCACGGCGGTCCGGCGGTTCATCCAAGCTCACGCAGAGCTCACCGACGTACCGGTCACCATCGCGTTGGGCGCACCGGTGACCGTGGACGGAGATCCGGCCGCTGTCCGAGGGCTGCTGCGGGCGATGGTCTGCCAGCTCGCGCTGCGGTACAGCCCCGATCAACTGTGCGTGATCGCAGTGTTGGACAGCGCCGCAGCAGAACAGTGGGAGTGGCTGAAATGGCTTCCGCACCACCAGTATCCGGTAGCGGCAGACAGTTCAGGATCGGATCTGCTGAGATACCCGACCCTGAGGTGCGCTCAGGACGCGTTGACAGGCCTGCAGCCGCCGCATGCGGTGATAGTGATCGACGGCGACGTGGTCGACGGAAAACCCGTGCTGAGCGGGGATGTGACCATCCTGGAGGTCGGCACTCGATGCGAGCGGTTCGCGACACCGGGGCCGCGGCTGATCATGAGCGCGGGGGAGCTACGGCAACGCGACGGGGTCGTCCTGGCCCGACCGGACCGGCTGAGCCAGGTGGAAGCGCTGGTGTTCGCCCGGCGGCTGGCCGGCCACGGCAGGGGCCGGAACCGCGAGCACCCAGCGCGGTGGGCGGACCTGGCCGGAATCGGTGATCCCGCGCAGTTCGACCCGGTTGCGGTGTGGCATCGGCGAAATGACCGCGATCGGCTCCGCGCGATAATCGGTACCACGGCGGCTGGCGCCCCGGTCGGCCTGGACATCAAAGAGGCCGCCGAGGGCGGGACGGGGCCGCACGGGCTGTGTGTCGGGGCTACCGGATCGGGCAAGTCGGAGCTGCTGCGGACCATCGTCTTGGGCATGCTCGCGCGGCACGCCCCCGACGAGTTGAACCTGGTGCTGATCGATTTCAAGGGCGGCGCCACGTTTCTCGGACTGGAAGGGATCCGGCATGTCGCCGCCGTCATCACGAACCTTGCCGACGAAGAACCGTTGGTGGCGCGAATGCACGACGCACTGGTCGGGGAGATGACCCGGCGCCAGGAATTGCTGCGGGCGGCCGGGTGCGTCAGCGTGGCGGGCTACCGCGACGCCCACCGGGCCGGAACCGCGGCGGTTCCACTGCCCGCGCTGTTCATCATCGTCGACGAATTCTCCGAATTGCTCAGCCAGCACCCCGACTTCGTCGACATGTTCGTCGCCATCGGTCGACTCGGCCGGTCGCTCGGGATGCACCTGCTGCTGGCCAGCCAGCGCGTCGACGAAGGAAGGCTACGCGGTCTGGAGTCGCATCTGTCGTACCGGATCTGTCTGAAAACCCTGTCCGCCGGCGAGTCACGGATCGTGCTGGGGTCCTCGGACGCCTACGAACTGCCCGCCTCGCCCGGAGCCGGATATCTGCGGTCGGCGACGGGCGAGGTGATCCGGTTTCAGGCCGCCTACGTTTCGGGTCCGGCCGCGGCGGCCGTCGATCCCCGCCCGCAGCTGTTCAGTGCCGACCCGCGCGGGCGGCGCGCCGCGTCGGCGCCGGCTGAGACGGCGACCGTGCTGCAGACCGTCGTGGGCCGGCTGGCCGGACACGGCACGCCCGCCCGTCAGGTGTGGCTGCCCCCGTTGGGGCAGGCACCGGAGCTGGGAACGCTGCTGGGCGCACCGAACTCGGCTGCAGTGCTGCGTATCCCGATCGGTGTCGTCGATCGGCCACTCGAACAGCGCCGCACCCCGCTGCTCATCGACCTTTCCGCAGCCGCCGGCAATGTCGCGGTGGTCGGTGGTCCACAAGCGGGCAAATCCACCGCACTGTGCACGGTGATCACCGCGTTGGCCGCCACCCACACTCCCCGCCAGGTGCAGTTCTACTGCCTGGATTTCGGTGGAGGAGCGCTGGCGGCGCTCGCGGCGCTGCCGCACGTGGGTGCGGTGGTGGCGATGACCCAACCCGATCTGGTCAGCCGCACCCTCGCTGAATTGGAAACACTGATCACTCGCCGTGAATCCCGGTTCCGGATGCTGGGGATCAGTTCCATGGCCGACTACCGGCGGCTGTTGGCGAACCGTGACCCCCGGTGCGCGGGCGAGCAGTTCGGCGACGTCTTCCTGGTCATCGACGGATGGGCCCGGCTGCGTCACGACTTCGACCTGCTGGAGGCATCGATCACCGCGCTGGCCGGTCACGCCCTGTCGTTCGGGGTGCACGTGGCGCTGTCCGCCGGGCGATGGGCCGATCTCCGGCCGGCGCTGAAGGATCAGATCGGCACCCGCATCGAGTTGCGGCTCGGGGATCCCGCCGATTCCGAGGTGAACCGGCGGCGTGCCCAACACGTCCCGATCGGTATCCCGGGACGCGGGCTGACCGAGGACGGGTTGCACATGCTGATCGCCGCGCCTTTCGATGCGCTCGCCGACGTGGCGCAGCGCCGCGGCGACGGTCACCACGCACCGCCGGTGCGGATGCTGCCGGAGGGGGTCGAGCAGTCCAGCGTGCTGCGGGTGGCGGACGCGGACCTGCGCACGCGGGTCCTGGTCGGACTCGGCGAGCGTGAACTCAAACCGGCGGCAATCGATTTCGATCGACAACCGCACCTGCTGGTGTTCGGCGACACCGGCAGCGGCAAGACATCGGTGTTGCGCACCCTGTGCGCCGAGATCACCCGGACCGCCGAGGCGGCGCAGGTGGTCGTCGTCGACTACCGGCGCACCCTGCTCGGCGTGATCGGGGATGAACAGCGGGGAGGATATGCGGCGTCGGCTGCCGCCCTGACCGAGCTGCTGCCCGGCCTGCTCGGAGTGCTGCGGCAACGGATGCCCGGACCGCAGGTCAGCCCGCAGCAATTGCGGGCCAGATCCTGGTGGTCCGGGCCGGAGATCTACCTGGTGATCGACGACTACGACGTGGTGGTCGCCGGCGGCGAGCAGCAACTGGCGGCGATCGTCGAATTCCTGCCGTATGCCGGTGATCTCGGACTGCACGTCGTGATCGCCCGCCGCACCGGCGGCGCCGCCAGGGCCATGTTCGAACCCCTGCTGGCCGGGCTGCGCGACCTGGGGGCGATGGGACTGATACTCAGCGGCAGCCCCGAGGACGGCCCGCTGATCGGCGCCGTGCGCCCGACGGCCCAGCCGCCGGGACGCGGCACCTTGATCACCCGCGCCGGCGCCCAACACATCCAGGTCGGCTGGAGCCCACCCCCGTGACGGCGGCGGTGATCGAGGCCGGGCCCGCAACCATTCGCCGGTTGGATTGCGGCGCCCCGAATCGGGGCGCGCTGCAGCGTGAGACGGTGGCCGCGGCGCTGGACGGATTGGACGATCCGGTGACGCTCATCGGTGATCAACCGGTGTCGGTCGACGCGCTGTGGTCCACCCTGCTGCGGACATTGCTGGGCGGGTCGCGAGATGCGGGCTCGCTGGTCATCGTTCACCCGAGCGGATGGGCCACCGCACGGATCGCCCGGGTGCAAGCCGCCGCACGCACCGTCGCCGACCACGTCGTCACCCGAAACCGGGCGTCGCTGCTGGCCGGGACCGACGCCCCCACCACGGTCGTGGTGGAGATCGGCCCGCGGCTGGTGGTCGTCGTTACCGGCGACGCGGTGCACGCCGAACCGCGACGCGGAGACCCGCAGCAGGTCGCGGCCGCGGCTGCCCGGCGTGCGGTGTCGCTGACATCGGGCCGCTGCCGCACCGTCGTGGTCGACGCGCCCAGCACCGTCGGCGGGGCGCCGACGCTGGCGCGGATGATCGCCGACCGACTACGCGCCGCCGACCTGGGCGTCGACCTCGTCGACGACGCCCGGTTGGCACGGTTGGCGCGGCCCGCGAAAGCGCCGGCCGTCGCGCCCGGCATCCCGGCGCCGCGATGGCGATCCGCGTCGCGTCGCAGCTGGATGTGGGCCGCCGCGCTGTTGCCGACCGGCCTGTTGTGGGTGTCCGGTATCCGTCCTGACACCTCCCCGGTCGCCTCGACCACCCCGTCTACTACGGCGACGCCGACGACCTTCCTGGTCGAGGGACGGATCGCGGTGCAGGTTCCGTCGCAGTGGCCGGTGCAGCGCGTCACCGCCGGGCCGGGCTCGGCGCGGCTGGTGCTGACGTCGCCGTCGAACCCGCAGGTGGCGTTGCATGTGACGCAATCATCGGTGCTCGACGAGACCTTGGACGCCACCGCCGCCGCGCTGCGGCGCGCACTGGACGACCAGCCGCCCGGCGTCTTCGTCGACTTCACCCCCGCCGCGCAGCGGGCGGGCCGGCCGGTGGTGACCTACCGCGAAGTGCGCACCGGCCACGACATCCGCTGGTCGATCGTGCTCGACGACGACGTGCGGATCAGCATCGGCTGCCAGGGCCCCACCGGCGCCGACGACACCGTGGACGAGGCCTGCGAGCAGGCGGTGCGCTCGGCGCACACCGTGAAGTGAGGGAACCAAACGAGGCGCACCGTCGTCGAACATGGATATCAGCGAGAGGGGACGCACGTGTCCGCACCGACCGGGGCCAACGTATCCGGAGCACACGCACTCAGCACCGATTTCGCCATGATGCGCGCGGTGGCCGCGACCATCGACACCCGCAGCGACGAGATGCGGGCGATGCTGCAGGGATTTGTCGGGCGGATGCGCAGTGTGCCGCCCACGGTATGGGGAGGCCTGGCGGCCGGTCGGTTCCACGATGTCATGGAGCGCTGGGACGCCGAGTCGGCGCAGCTGATCCGCTCGCTGCACGGCATCGCCGAAAGCATCCGTTGCAACGAGGCGACCCTGCGCGATGCCGCCCACCACCATTCCCGCCGCATCGCCGCCGCGGGCGAGAGTCTGTGAGGAGAGGGATAGCGATGGACCAGGCGCTGGCCTACAACTTCGACGAGATCGAGTACTCGGTCCGCCAGGAGATTCACACCACGTCGGCGCGCTTCAACGCCGAGCTGGAGGATTTGCGCGCGCAGCTGGCCCCATTGCACGAGGCATGGACCCGGGAAGCCGCCGGCGCGTACCGCGCCGAGCAGCTCAAATGGCATCAGGCGGCCGCCGCACTCACCAACATTCTGTTTGTGCTGGGCAACGCGGTGCGCGACGGCGCCGCTGAGGTGGCCGCGGCCGACCGCCGGGCCGCCGCGGCGTGGGGTCGCTGAGGCTCCTGCAAGCCGGCTGGGTGGTCTCGAGGGAGGGGAGCCCTCGAGACCACCCGGTCACGATCGCTCCCACCGCGGCGCCGCGACACGCAACCAGCTGCGACGACACGCCGCGAAGTGTGGCGATGGTTTACGTCTCGGCGAATACCGGCCGTTTTGACCTGCGCTGATGCCCGCCGGTAAGCTGCCACGTTGGCGTGCGGTACGTACGGGTCTCGGGTCAATGTCGGTCGCCGAGAACCCCAGCCGTCCACGCCGGACCGACACCCGGTCACCCACCGGGATTCAACCCGAGAAGAGGAGCGCTGTGCCTACCTACGCGCCGAAGGCAGGTGACACCACGCGGTCGTGGTACGTCATCGATGCCACGGACGTGGTGCTCGGCCGTCTCGCCGTCGCGGCAGCCACCCTGCTGCGCGGCAAGCACAAGCCGACGTTCACGCCGAATGTCGATGGTGGCGATTTCGTCATCATCATCAACGCCGACAAGGTCGCCATCAGCGGCGACAAGCTGCAGAACAAGCTGGCCTACCGCCACTCGGGTTATCCCGGCGGTCTGCGCAAGCGCACGATCGGCGAGCTGATGCAGAGCCGTCCCGACCGCGTGGTCGAGAAGGCGATCCTCGGGATGATCCCGCACAACAAACTGGGCCGTCAGATCCAGCGCAAGCTGCACGTCTACGCCGGTCCGGAGCATCCCCACGCCGCTCAGCAGCCGGTTCCGTACGAGATCAAGCAGGTGGCCCAATGACCGAGACGGTGGAAACCGAAATCACCGAAGCCGTTGCCGAGGTCCCCGAGGCTGTGGCGCCCGAGCCGGTATACCTGGAGCGTCCGATCCAGACCGTCGGCCGCCGCAAGGAGGCCGTGGTGCGGGTGCGGCTGGTGCCCGGCACCGGCAAGTTCGACCTGGACGGTCGCACCCTGGAGAACTACTTCCCCAACAAGGTGCACCAACAGCTGATCAAGGCGCCGCTGGTGCTGGTGGACCGGCTGGAGAGCTTCGACATCTTCGCCCACCTCGACGGCGGTGGCCCCTCCGGGCAGGCCGGCGCGCTGCGTCTGGCGATCGCGCGGGCGTTGATCGTCGCGCAGCCCGAGGACCGGCCGCCGCTGAAGAAGGCGGGCTTCTTGACCCGTGACCCGCGTGCGACCGAGCGCAAGAAGTACGGTCTGAAGAAGGCCCGCAAGGCGCCGCAGTACAGCAAGCGCTGATCGGCGGTTACGTTCTGGCCGCGAGCGTGCACCGTTGTGCGCATCGTCCGGCGTGTCGGCGTATCAACGCGCACGCTCGCGGCAGATAAAGGATTGTTATGGGTCGACTTTTCGGCACCGACGGTGTGCGTGGGGTGGCGAACCGCGAACTGACCGCGGAACTGGCGCTCGCGCTGGGGGCGGCGGCCGCGGCTTGCCTCACCTACACCGGCCGGACCGGTCGACGCATCGCCGTGGTGGGCCGCGATCCGCGGGCCAGCAGCGAGATGCTGGAAGCGGCGGTGATCGCCGGGCTGACCAGCGCCGGCATCGACGCGCTGCGGGTCGGTGTCCTGCCTACCCCGGCGGTCGCCCACCTGACCAGCGCGTATGACGCTGACTTCGGGGTGATGATCTCCGCGTCGCACAACCCGATGCCCGACAACGGCATCAAGATCTTCGGGCCGGGCGGGCACAAGCTCGACGACGCCACCGAGGACCAGATCGAAGACCTGGTCGCCGCCGGACCCGGGCTGCGGCCCGTCGGAGCCGAGATCGGGCGCGTCGTCGACGCACCCGACGCCCTGGACCGCTATCTGAGCCAGGTCGCGAAGGCCACCACGGCGCGGCTGGACGGCCTGACCGTGGTGGTCGACTGCGCCCACGGTGCCGCATCGGCGGCTGCGCCGCGCGCCTACGAAGCAGCCGGGGCGCGGGTCATCACGCTCAACGCCGACCCGGACGGGCTCAACATCAACGACGGCTGCGGCTCGACCCACCTGGAACCGCTGCGGGCCGCGGTGCTTGCCCACGGCGCGGACCTGGGCCTGGCGCACGACGGTGACGCCGACCGGTGCCTGGCCGTCGACGCCGACGGTGGCGTCATCGACGGCGACGCCATCATGGTGGTGCTGGCGCTGGCCATGAAGGAGTCCGGTGAGCTCGCCGACAACACCCTGGTGGCCACCGTGATGAGCAATCTCGGACTGCATCTGGCGATGCGCGCGGCCGGGGTCACGGTGCGCACCACGGGAGTCGGTGACCGTTACGTGCTCGAGGAGCTGCGATCCGGCGGCTACGCGCTGGGCGGCGAGCAATCCGGCCACATCGTGCTGCCGGAGCTGGCCACCACCGGCGACGGAGTCATCACCGGTCTGCGGCTGATGGCGCGCATGGCGCAGACCGGTCAGTCGTTGGCCGGTCTGGCGTCGGCGATGCGCACCCTGCCGCAGGTACTGATCAACGTTGAAGTCGCCGACAAAGCCACCGTCGCCGAGGCGCCGGCGGTGCGTGCCGCGGTCGCCGAGGCTGAGGCCGAGCTCGGAGACACCGGCCGAATCCTGCTGCGTCCCTCCGGGACTGAACAGATGGTCCGCGTCATGGTGGAAGCCGCCGATGAGGACACCGCGCGTCAGCTGGCGGCGCGGGTGGCGGACTCGGTCAGCACCGCGGACTAAAAACCTTCTCGCCCCGGATTTCCAGCCGCGACCGTGCACACAATGCCAGTCTTCTGGCCGTAAATGCGTACATTTGCGCACCCTCGCGGGGTGATTGGGGACGCCGCGGGAACCGTGCGGTGCGCCACCGCGTCGAAGTGGGTGTGGGACAAGACGACGTCACCCGGATAAACATGGCGGCGATGCGGACGGCCGCCGACCAATTCGACGCCGGTAGCGACATCCTGGACAACGCGGTACGTGCGCAGCTGGCCCGGCTGGAGTTCGACGGGGCCAGCGCCGGACGTGACCATGTCGCCGACGGCGACGCGGTGCGCCACACGCTGGACCGGCTGGCGGGGGAGCTGACCCGGTGGGCACGTGCCAGCGCCGAAATCGCCGCCGCGTTGCGGGCCGGCGCGCAGCGCTACGCCGACGCCGAGATGTGCGGCGCCACCCGGATCGGCTGACCTGTGGCGGTCCGCCTCGATGTGCCCGCCCGGTTCGATGAAGGCCGAGAAGCCCTGCGGCACATCCAGACCTACGTGTCGGCGTGCCGGATGCTGGGCTATCGGCATCCCGACCTGACGTCGTATGACAGGCAGGTCGACGACGCCTATGACCGGGAAGCCGGACTGGACCTGCGGATGCTTGACGAGGACTGCGGGCGGCTGCGGGCCGGGCTGGCCGCGGCCGAGGAAGCGCTGCGGATGCAGCGCGGGCAGATCGGCGAGCTTGCAGCGGCCTGGACCGGACCGGGAGCCGACCGCGCGGTCGGGTTCATCCAGCGGCACTGCGATTCGGCGGCCACCACCGTCGCCGCGGTCCGTACGGCCGTCGAACGGTGCGCGACCCTCACCGACGCGCTGTGGCAGCTCATCGACGAGAAGGTCGCCGCGACCGTCGATATCGATGACCGTGTGGCTGCACCGCGCGATCAGTGGCTGGCCGCCGCGCGGACCGTGACGGCCGGTCTGGGGGACCGGGCAACCGCCGCGGATATCGTCGAACAGCAGATAACGCCGTACGTGGACAACGACATCCGCACCGATTGGCTCGCCGTGATCCACTCCACCCGCAGCGCAGTGGCCGCCGCCTACGCCGCGGCAACCGATGGGTGGGCGCCCACTGCGCGTTTCGAGATACCCGGGGAATTCGGTGTGCGCTACCAGTCCTTCGCGCCGGCCCCGGTGCCGGAGATCCCGGCTGCCCCGATCGCCGCACACCGGGAAAAGGCGGCGGGCGAGCCACCGTTGGGTGCCGGCCCCGCACCGGAGACGCCGGTCGCACCGGTCGATGCACCGCTGCCGGTCGGCGCGCCGGAACCGGCACTCGGTGCCGCGCCCGCAGGATCGCCCATCGATACCGGATCGTCCACCGACGCCGGTGATCTCAGCGGACTGCTGCACCAGTTCGTCGAGGCGATCGACGGTTTGCGGGGCGTCCCAGAGGATGAACTCGACGACGCTGAACTCGACCCGGAACCCGACGATGAGGAACCCGGAGACGACGGGTCGCTCACCGCGATCCCCGATCCGCAGCCACCCCCAGACACGGCAGCCGACCCCGACGCCGAACCGGTCTCGGAGCCCGAGACGCCGGCCGCCCAGCCGGCTGAGCAGCCCGAACCACAAGACGCTGCCCCCGCGCCCAGCCCGTGTGAGATCGCAGCGGATGAACTACCGCAGGTCGGGGAGTGATCAGCGGGCTCAGACTTGGCGGGATCCCCAGGCCTGCAACGCCGCGACGACCTTGGCTGCGGCCTCCAGCTGCTCCAACGACAACTCGTCGGCGGGTGCGCGCCATTCAGCGACCACGGCAAGAGAGCCGTCGACGAACTGCTGGCGGGTTTGGCCGCGCTGAATCTTGCCGCTCGAGGTGGTGGGCATCGACACATGGTGCACCAGGACCACGGCGTCGGCAGCGATCCCGTGGTGCGTGGCGACCGCGGTCCGGATCTTGTCGATGACCTCCTCCAGGTCGGTGTCCCCGGCGCGTGCGCCGTCCACCTCGTGGACGACAACCAACTGCTCGATGCCACCGGGCGGTGCGTCCGTCGCGAAGACCGCGCCCCGGCCCGACACCAGCACCGGATCGCACTGCTGCACGGTGAACTCGATGTCGTTGGGGTAGTAGCGGTGGCCGTCGACCACCACGAGGTCCTTGCAGCGTCCGGTGACGTACAGCTCACCGGCACACAGGAACCCGAGGTCGCCGGTGCGCAGGAACGGCCCCCGGTTCGGGTCGCCCGGCTCCGCCAAGACCGCCCCGAACGTCTGGGCGGTTTCCTCGGGCCGTCGCCAATAGCCTGGGGCGACATTGGGTCCGGCGACCCAGATCTCACCGATCTCATCGGTGCCGCAGGGCTGACGGGTCACCGGGTCGACGATGGCGACATCTGTTTCACGGGGCTGACCGCAACCCACGAACGTCGCGGCGGCGGGATCCTCCGGCGCGACGTCGACGGCGCGGTCCTCGGCCAGGGCGACACGATCGAGGTAGCGCACCCCCGGCATGCCCTCCACGCATCCGGCCGACACACACAGCGTGGCCTCGGCCAGCCCGTACACCGGATAGCAGGACGAAATCTGGAAGCCCGCCGGGGCAAAGGCATCAGCGAAGGCGGCCAGGCTGGTGGCGCGGATCGCCTCGGCGCCGTTCATGGCGACGGTCAGGCAGGACAGATCCAGCGCGGCGCGCTCGGCCGGTGTGCTGGTTTCCACGCACCGGTCGTAGGCGAAGTTCGGCGCGGCGGTGATCACCCCGCGGTGCCGGGACACCAGTTCCAGCCAGCGCATCGGGCGCTTGATGAACGCGGTCGGTGACATCAGCGCCGTGCTGGCCCCGATGTAGACCATGGACAGGATGCCGCCGATGAGACCCAGGTCGTGATGCGGTGGCAGCCAGAAGACCCCCTTGGCGTTCTCGTCGCCGTTCCACGCCTGCCGGATGGCGTCCACGTTGTGCAGCACATTGCCGTGGGACAGCAGCACGCCCTTGGGTGAGCGGGTCGATCCCGAGGTGTACTGGATGGCGGCCGGGGAGTCGGTGTCGATGTCGGGGGCCACCCAGGTGTCCGGGTCGGCACCGGCGTCGGTGAAGAACCAATGCTCGGGTTCCCCGGGGATCCTGGCGACCGCGGATCGGGTGGCCTGTTGGGATTCCATGGCGGTGAGCGCGAACCGGGCTTGCGCGTCCGGGACGACCACCGCCAGGCGCGGTGCCAGCTTCTGGTGTACCGGGACGGCGATGGCACCGGCGTAAAGGCAGCCGAAGAATCCCGCGATGAAGTCCAGACCTGGGCGCACCAGAACCAGGACTCGCTCGCCGGCGACGTCTCGGCGCTGCAGATCCGCCGCGATCGCGCGAGCCCGCCGGTCCAACTCGCGGAAACTCAGTTCACTACGGCCTTCGTCGTCCCCGTTGTAGGAGAAGCTGAATGCCACCTTGTCGCAATACCGTTCGGCTTGCCGTTGCAGCAGGTCTACCAGGGTTTGCGCGGTGGGCACTGTCGTCGTGGGGGTGAAGGCCATGGCCCTATCTTGGCCCCCGCCGTGTCGTGGATCACAATCGGGTCCCGCTGATGTCAGGCGGGCAGCAGGCCGCGCAATTCCTCGACGTAGCGCAACGCTTCGCCGGGATCGGTGGCCAGCGGGCCGACCAACAGCGTGGTCACCCCGGCCTGCGAAAACGCGGCCAGCCGTTCGGCGACCAACCCGCGCGGGCCGATCAGCGATACCTGGCGCACCAACTCGTCGGGAACGGCGTTGATCGCCTCGGCTTTTCGGCCGGACAGGTACAGCTCCTGGATGTGGTTGGCGACATCGCCGAACCCGTACCGGGTGGCCAGGTTGTGGTAGAAGTTGCGGCCCTTGGCGCCCATTCCGCCGATGTACAGCGCCAATTGCGGTTTGACCCACCCCAACCGGTCGTCGACGTCGTCGCCGATCGCCAGCGACGCACCCACCATCACGTCCAGCGGACCCAGTGCCGGATCCCGTTTGGCCGCACCGGCGTCCAGCGCCGCCCCCCACACGTCAGCGGCCTTCTCCGGATAGAAGAACACCGGCTGCCAGCCGTCGGCGATCTCCGCGGTCAGTTCCACGTTCTTGGGCCCCAGTGCCGCAATCGAAATCGGAATGCGTTCGCGGACCGGGTGATTGATCAACTGCAGCGGCTTGCCCAGACCGGTGCCGCGGTCCGCCGGCAGCGGCAGCTGATAGTGCTTGCCATCATAGCTGACCCGCTCGCGTCGCCACACCTGCCGGCAGATCTCCACCACCTCGCGGGTCCGGCCCATCGGGGCGTCGAACGCCACACCGTGAAAGCCCTCCACCACCTGGGGGCCCGAGGTGCCCAGGCCCAGGATGAACCGTCCGTCGGACACGTAGTCCAGACCCGCGGCGGTCATGGCCAGCAAGGCCGGGGTCCGGGTGTAGATCGGCAGGATCCCGGTCGCCAGCTCGATGGTCGAGGTCTTGGCGGCCAGGTAGCCGAGCTGGCTAACTGCGTCGAACGAGTACGCCTCGGCGACGACCGCGACGTCGACGCCGACCTTCTCGAACTCGACGACCTGCTCAACGGCCTCTTTGAACCCGCCTGAATACGCCAGTTGCACGCCGATTCGCATAGACGACAGATACCACGTCGGGCCGGCCGCGGAAGGGTCGGGGAACGGCCGGATTAGAGGAACGCGTGCGGCTACTAAATTTTCGTTTCCGCAGAAGACTCAGGGTTAACACATAGAAAATTGCATAACGGGCTGGTTACGGCCTTCTGGCCTGTGGGATCGGGAAAGAATTATTTGACGTGAGTGCTTGTATCTCAGGTGACTCTCAAGTAGTGTTACAGATCACAGCGGTGTGTAAGGAATGTCACAGTCGCAGCACGGTGGCCTCCGAACCGCTTCAGCACAGGGCAGCACCGAAAACGAGGAGATGGCTGTGCAGCAAACCCTTCGCCCCTACGTCACCGCTGGCATCGCGATTGTCGGGTCCGGCGTCATCGCCGTCACCCCGGTGGCGGCACCGCTGCCCGAGCTGCCCGTCCTCCGCGACGTCGCGCTCACCGCGGGCGGCACGTTGCCCGATGCGCTGGCGCCGTGGACCGATGTGTTCAACACCGCCTCGGACAACGCCACGCAGCTCGCCAACAACTTCTTCCTGGCACCCGGCGTGGGGCTGCAGCAGTTCCTCGCCAATCAAAGTCAGTTCTGGACGCAGATTCTCAACGACCCGTCGTCCATTCCCACCGTGATGAACGAGTTCCAGGAGCATCTCAAAGCGGTCAACGACGCCTACACACTGCTCAACGCGGATCCCGACGTCATCGCGGCGACCACGCTGCACACGCTCAACCCCGGATTCGACACCGTCTTGAACCCTGACGGAAGTATCGGCATCGACGCCGGCCACGCCGCGCTGTTCCAGCTGCTGCCGAACTTCCTGCCGGCCGATCAAGCCGACACGCTGACCCCGATCATCAATTTCTTGGCGTCGCCGGCGAGCGCCATTATGATCGGCGGGCTGGGGCCGCTCATCAGCCCGTTGGTCGCGATGATGAACAGCATCACCGACCACGACAGCTTCGGCGACACCATCGCAAACATGTACGGCGCCTTCTTGAATGGTGCCACCTTGAACCTCGACGGGTTGATCCCGATGATCGAGCAATCGGGCCTGCTGCCGTTGCCGGCCGGCACCACCCTGAACAGTCTGAGCTTCGCGTTCGGCGGGCTGCTCAGCGGCGGCGAGGTCAGTGCCGGCCCGTACAACCTCTACGACGGTGCCGGCGACATCACGACCTCGATCCCCGCCGTCGGCGGCTCGATCTTCAACAGCCTCGGGCTGAACATCACGGCGAACCTGTTGGGGCAGCAACTGCCGCTCAACGTCGACCCGGTCGCGGTCGGCCCGATCGGTGCCTGGGAAGCCTGGTCGCAGACCGTCGCCGGACTGCTGGGCGCGCCCGCCTGGGGCTGGGACGCCAAGAGCAACCCGGGCGACTCACCCCCCGCGGACCCGCCGTTGGGTGGGTTCAGCTTCCCGACCATTCCGGACGACTTCTTCGACGACGGCGGCAGCAGCAGCGCAGCCGCAGACGCCCTGGGTGCGACGGCCGGAGCGGCCGACCTCAGCTGGCTGACCGACATTCTCGCCTCGCTGGGCGCCTGAACCACCATCACATCCAGTTCCATCGGCAAATTTCCACTCCGCAGCAAGGCTGTTCACAGGGAAGGTGTTCGCAAATGAGCCGTCGTCACACCAGCAGCCAAGGTGGCCGTCACGGTACGAACGGATCTCGGCGCCGTCGGCGGGTAGTCGGCGCCGGTAGTGCGGCGGCCGCGTTCCTCGCGTTCGGGATGACTCCGCTGACGGCCGCGCCGCCGGCGCATGCCGACGACCTCGGACTCGGTGATCTGCTTGCCGACCTGCTCGGCAGTGTGACCGCAAGCGCCGGTGATGCGGGCACGCTGGCCGCCCTGGATGCGGGCAGCCAAGGCTTCGATGGCGCGCTGGACGGGTTGTCCACCGCTCCGCTGCTGGCGGCCGGAGACCCGAGCGACTTCTGGACCGGGCTGATCGACCAGTGGTTCTACGAGCCGCTGCATGCCGGGCTGCAGGCGTGGATCACCAGCCCGTTCGGTGAACAGATCGACGACATGATCAACCAGATGTCCGGGCTGTATCTGATCGGCAACGGTGTCGACGGAACTGCGCTCGATCCCGACGGCGGCAACGGTGGGCTCTGGTTCGGCGATGGCGGGGACGGCTGGGACAGCGACGCGGCCGGCGTTAACGGCGGTGACGGCGGCGACGCGCTCGGCATGTTCGGTAACGGCGGGGCGGGCGGCGACGGCGGCGCCGGTGCCGACGGCGGCGCCGGTGGGGCCAGCGCCTGGTGGATGGGCAACGGCGGTGAGGGCGGCGCCGGCGGGGCCGGCTTGGGCCCGGGCCTGACCGGCGGCGACGGCGGTGACGGCGGTGCCTCGGTTGCGCTGTTCTTCGGCAACGGCGGGGCCGGTGGGGTCGGCGGCGCCGGCGTCAACGGTGCGGCCGGCAGCTTCGCCTCGGGAGGCACGGGTATCGGCGGCTCCGGCAGCGCCGGCGGCACCGGCGGCGACGGTGGCCGCAGCGGCTACACCTTCGGAAACGGCGGCAACGGCGGTGCCGGAGGCGCAGCAGGCACTGGCGGCGCGGGCGCGGCGGGTGACGCCGCCAACGTCGACGGTGGTAATGGCGGCCAAGGCGGTAGTGGCGGTGGCGGCGGTAACGGCGGCGTGAAGTTCAACGGCACCTTTGGGTCGGCCGGCCAGGACGGCGTCGGCGCCGCTGGCGGGGTCGGTGGCGTCGGTGGCGACGCGGCCACCGACGCCAACGGCGACTTCCTCGGCGACGGCGGCAACGGCGGCTTGGGTGGGTCCGGCGGCGGATACCTGAACGCCAGTGCCATCGGGGGTGCAGGCGGCGCCGGAGGCGACGGCGGCGACGGCATCAACGGCGGCCTCGGTGCTTACGGAGGCCACGGCGGCAACTCCACCGGCGACGCCACCGGTGGTGTCGGTGGCGCCGGCGGTGGAGGCGGTGACGCCACCGGTGCTGCTGGCGTCACGGGCACCGCCGGCAACGGTGGTCTCGGCGGCCAGGGCGGCAGCAGCCAGACCGGTACCGGCGGCGCCGGTGGTGCAGGTGGTAACGGCGGCAACGGCGCCACCGATGACGACACCATCCAGACCATCGGCGGCCACGGTGGCTACGGCGGCACCGGTGGCACCAGCAACGGCACCGGGACGGCTACCGCCGGGGCAGGCGGCGTGGGTGGTAACGGCGGGACCGGGACCTACACCGGTGGCGGCGGCGGTTTCGGTGGCGACGGCGGATTCAACTTCAACACCGGAATCGGTGGCGCCGGCGGCAACGGCGGTACCGGCGGCGACGCCACCGGCTGGGTGGTCAGTGGCACCGGCGGTCCGCTGGACGGCCAGACCGTCAGCATCGGCGGCGCCGGTGGTGACGGTGGCGGCGGCGGTGAAGGTGTCGCCCAAGGCGGTGTCGGCGGGGTTGGCGGGGCCGGCGGCAACGGCGCCGCGACCGGTATCAGCGTGGGCGGTGACGGCGGCAACGGTGGCGCCGGCTCCGAGACCGTCAACAACTTGTTCGGCCCGGGCAACGGTGGTGCCGGCGGTGTCGGCGGTGTCGGCGGCAACGGAACGGCCTCCGGTGGTGACGGTGGCGCCGGTGGTGCCGGTGGCCAGGGTGGCGGCGGCGGTGCCGGCGGTAATGGTGCTGCCGGCGGTGCCGGCGGCAACAGCGGCGGAGCGGTGATTCCGGCAGCCAACGACCTCGGTCTGGCGCCGAGCCATGCCGGCGCGGGCGGCGCCGGCGGCATCGGCGGTGCGAGCAACGGCGGGGCCGGTGTCGGCGGGAACGGTGGAGCCGGTGGTGCCGGCGGCACCGGTGCCGGGGCGGTCGACGGTGGTGCGGGTGGCGCGGGTGGCGACGGCGGCCTCGGCACGCCGGCCGGAACCGGCGGCGTCGGCGGTGTCGGTGGCGCGGCAACCGGCAGCGGTAACGGCGGTGCTGGCGGCGACGGTGGCGCCGGAGGGGCCGGTGGTACCGGCAGCGCCGGCAGCCACTCCGCAACTGCAGCCGGTGGCACCGGCGGCAACGGCGCCGTCGGTGGCACCGGCGGGCAAGGCGGGGCTGGGGGCGCCGCGAACACCGGCACCGGTGGAGTCGGCGGTAGCGGCGGCGTCGGTGGCGGTGGCGGCGACGGCGGTGTCGGCGGCAAGGGCGGCACCGACGCGACCGGCAACGGCTTGGCTGGCGGTAACGGCGGCACCGGCGGCGCCGGTGGCACTGGCGGGGCGGCCGGCGCCGGTGGTGCGAGCACCAGCGGAACCGCGGGCGGTGCCGGCACCGCTGGACTCGACGGTGACGGCGGCGACGGCGGGGCTGGCGGCGCCGGTGGAATCGGGGCCGCCGGGACGGCGGGCGCGGACTCGGCGACGGCGGCCGGCGGCAACGGGACCGATGGCGGCAACGGCGGGCTCGGCGGCAACGGCGGCGCCGGTGGCACCTCCGGTACCGGGGCTGCCGGCAACGGCGGTGTCGGCGGAATGGGCGGGTCTGGTGGCGGCGGTGGCGTCGGCGGCAATGGCGGCACCAATGCGGCCGGCGTCGGTCAGAGCGGTGGCAACGGTGGCAACGGCGGCACCGGTGGCGCGGCCGGCACCGGTGGCGCGGCCGGTACCAGCACCAGCGGTGCTGCCGGCACGGTCGGCGCCGACGGCAATGGCGGCGCCGGTGGCGCGGCCGGCAATGGCGGCAACGGCGGCAACGGAACCAACGGCACCAGCCCGGCGAACGCGGCCGGCGGCAACGGCAATGCCGGCGGGAACGCGGGCAGCGGCGGTAACGGCGGCGCCGGCGGCACCTCGGTCGGCGGCACCGGTGGAACCGGCGGGGCCGGCGGCGTCGGTGGACAAGGCGGGACCGGCGGCAACGGCGGGACCGGCGGAACCAATGCCACCGGCGATGGCTTCGACGGCGGGAACGGCGCGATCGGCGGTAACGGTGGTGCCGGCGGCACCGCCGGTGCCGGCGGCACGAGCACCAGTGGCACCGCCGGCACTGCGGGCGCCGATGGCGCCGGCGGAGACGGTGGCGCCGGCGGCAACGGTGGCAGCGGCGGCACCGCGCAGGGAGCTGGAAACACCGGTGGCGATGGCGGCGACGGCGCCGACGGCGGCAACGGCGGCGACGGCACGGGCACCGCGACCGGTGGCGACGGCGGAGCCGGTGGACAAGCCGGGCCCGGCGGCATCGGCACCGGTGGTGCCACCAATGGCAGCCCCGGCGCTCCTGGGAACGACGGCCAGCCGGGAACCTAAACCCGACCGGTTCATTCAGATCGCGGTCGCCGGGGACAAACGGACCCGGCGACCGCGATCTATGGTCGGCGGGCCGGGTAACCGGGTATCTGAGCAAACCTGGCGGCGGTGCCGCCGGTGGGCGCGGCGCCGCTGGCAGCGACCGGGCCGACAGCCGCCAGAACCACTGGTCGGCGGACGACCGAAGGCTCAAACCCAGCGGAAAAGCCGCGGCGGCTAAATTTGCGTTCCCGCAGAAGGCTCAGGGTAAGCACATGGTAAGCCGCATAACGGCCAGATAACAGCACCCTGGCCTGCGGGCCCGCATGAGAATTATTTGACGTACATGCTTGTGTCTTAGCTGACTCTCAAGTAGTGTCCAGAATCACAGCGGTGTGTAAGGAACGCCACAGTCACTGCACAGTGGATTTGCAGCCGCTTCAGCACAGGGCAGCACCGACAACGAGGAGATCGCTGTGCAGCAAACCCTTCGTCCCTATATCACCGCCGGCGTTGCGCTCGTCGGGTCGAGCCTCATCGCCGTCACTCCGGTCTCGGCGCCGCTGGCGGGTCTCCCGAGAATCAGCGACATCGCGCTAACCGCGACCGACACCTTGCCCGAGCTGATGGCGCCGTGGACCGAGGTGTTCAACCAGGCGTCGGCCAACCTCACCACGCTGACCCAGAACTTCTTGCTGGCGCCCGGGGTCGGCTTGCAGCAGATGCTGGCCAACCAGTCCCAGTTCTGGCAGGAGATCCTCGACGACCCGTCGAAGTTCCCGGAAGTGATGCAGCAGATCCAGCACAACCTGGACTCCGTGCTGACCGGGTACACGCTGCAAAACGCCACCGGCAGCCTCGGGCTGGATGGCTTGGTCGGCACCATCGGCACCGTGGGGGTACATACCCTCAGCGGATCGGACCTGAGCACTTTCGCCCTGGGCCATGACGCGCTGTTCGGGCTGCTGCCGTCGTTCTTGCCGGCCGATCAGGCTGACCTGGCGACACCGATCGTCAACTTCCTGGCCTCGCCGATGAGCGCCATCATCATCGGCCAGTTGGGCCCGATGTTCAGCCCATTGGTGGCGCTGATGAACAGCATCAGCGACGGTGACGACTTCAACACCATGATGGCCAACATGGTCGACGGCTACCTCAACGGCGCCACCCTGAACCTGGACGGCCTGATACCGCTGATCGCCAGCACCGGCTTGTTGCCGGAGGGCACCAACATCACCCAC
Organism: Mycobacterium sp. NGS50; assembly: GCF_059812545.1. Classification (NCBI taxonomy): domain Bacteria; kingdom Bacillati; phylum Actinomycetota; class Actinomycetes; order Mycobacteriales; family Mycobacteriaceae; genus Mycobacterium; species Mycobacterium sp. NGS50. The sequence continues at coordinate 102,465 of NZ_JCALCW010000014.1, read as the reverse complement.
CTGGAGTTCGCGCTGGGCGGTCTGCTGACTCCCGGCGACGTGGCCGTCGGCCCTTACCAGGTGACGGACGCCGCCGGCAACCTCATCGAGGTCCCCGCGGTTGGTGGGTCGATCTTCAACAGCCTCGGCATCACCCTGGAGACCGGCATCCTGCCCGGGGTGCCGATCGCGATCGAAGGCCAGGGCGTCGGCCCGATCGCGGCGATGGAGGCCTGGGGACAGACCGTCGGGGCGTTGCTCGGCTCCGGCTGGACCGGCAAGGACCCGATCGAAGTCACCCCGCCGTGGCCTGGGATCGATTTCCCGACCATCCCCACGGACTTGTTCGACGACGGCGGCACAGCACCGGCCGCAGCCGACGCTACGGCCGAGGCGCTGCAAGCCCTCCTCGGGGCGTTGGGCTGAGCAGGCCCGCCCGCTGACCCGCTGATCCCTGACAACCTGCAACTTTCATAGAACCGCTTCACAGGAGAGGTGTTCGCAAATGAGTCGTCGCCACAGCAGCAGCCAGCCTGGCAACTCCGGGGCCCGGCGCCGCAACCGGGTGATCGGCGCCACCACTGCGGTGGGCGCGTTCCTGGCTTTCGGGATGACCCCGTTGTCGGCTGCGCCGCCCGCGCGCGCCGACGCTGAGTTCGACTGGATCCTCGACATGATCACCCCGCTGTTCGGGGTGGACGCCGGCGATGCCACGGCAGGGCTGGACCTGGGCGCCCTGCTGGACGCCCCGGCGGCAAGTGCGCTGGATGCGTCGGCGCTGGCCGGTGACCCGAGCGACATCTGGACCGGCCTGCTCGACCAGTGGTTCTACGAGCCGATGCACGCCGGCATGCAGGCGTGGATCACCAGCCCGTTCGGCGAGCAGGTGGATGGCTGGATCAACGATTGGTCGGGTCTGTACCTGATCGGCAACGGCGTTGCGGGCACCGCTGACAACCCCGACGGCGGCGACGGCGGGCTGTGGTTTGGTGACGGTGGCGCCGGCTGGGACAGCGACGTGGCCGGTACGGCCGGCGGCAATGGCGGCGACGCGATCGGCATGTTCGGCAACGGCGGTGCCGGCGGTGACGGCGGGGCCGGCGCGGACGGAGGTGCTGGCGGCACCGGTGCCTGGGTGATGGGTATCGGCGGCGCGGGCGGTGCCGGTGGTGCCGCGACCGTGGCCGGCGGGGCCGGCGGCGACGGGGGCGAAGGCGGCGCGGCCGCCGCCTGGTTCTTCGGTAACGGCGGCGCCGGCGGGGTGGGCGGTGCCGGAATGAGCGGCGCCGCGGGCACCGCGGTTTCAGCCGGCGGCACGGGTGCCGGTGGTGCCGGCGGATCCGGCGGCAATGGTGGCGCCGGCGGACGCAGCGGCTTCATGTTCGGCGACGGCGGTAAGGGCGGCGACGGCGGGGCGGCCGGCGACGGCGGCAACAGCGCGCAGAGCGACGCGACCGGCGTGACCGGTGGCGCCGGCGGCAACGGCGGTAACGGTGGCGCCGGTGGCGCTCGCGGATCCGCCTACTACGCCGGCTCGTTCTACGGCAGCGCCGGGCAGGCTGGCGACGGCGCGGACGGCGGCAACGGCGGCGCCGGCGGCGACGCGGTCAAGGACGCGGCCGGCGACTACATCGGCCAGGGCGGAGTTGGTGGCGCGGGCGGCGCGGGCGGTAGCGGCGAGCACGGCGGCAACGGCGGCACCGGTGGCAACGGCGGCGACGGAACCGGCGTCAGCACGACCGGTCCGACCTACCCCTGGAACTCCGGCGGCAATGGCGGCACCGGCGGCGGGGGCGGCGCTTCGCTGGGCGCCAACACCGGCGGCGCCGGCGGTGACGGCGGCCAGGGTGGTCTGGGCACCCTGGGCTTCGGCGGCCAGGGCGGCATGGGCGGCCAGGGCGGCAACAGCGACAGCGGCACCGGCGGCACCGGCGGCAACGGCGGTGTGGCCGGTAACGGTGCCACCGACGACAACACCGTCGCGACCAGCGGCGGCCAGGGCGGCTACGGCGGCCAGGGTGGCAACAGCAACAGCGGTACCAGTGGCGCCGGCGGCAACGGCGCGGCCGGTGGCGACGGCACGCTGCGCGGCGGCACCGGCGGCGGCGGCGGTCAGGGCGGCTACAGCACCACCGGCGACGGCGGCGCCGGAGGCAATGGTGGCGCCGCCGGCAAGGGTGTGGGCTGGAACGACGGCACCACCACCTGGAGCGCGGGCGGTTACGGCGGCGCCGGCGGCATCGGCGGATCCAGCGGAGGCGGCGGTACCGGTGGCGACGGCGGTGTCGGTGCCGCGGGCGCCGACGGCGCGACCGGCGACAACGTCGTCAGCATCGGCGGCAACGGCGGCGCCGGCGGCCAGGGCGGCACCAGCAGCGGCGGGGCCACCGGTACGGGCGGCAACGGTGGCACCGGTGGCAATGGCACCGCGTCCGGCGGCGACGGAGGCCAGGGCGGCAAGGGTGGCGACGGCTTCTCGGGCCTGTCCACCAGGAGTGACGGCGGTGCCGGTGGCAACGGCGGTGCCGGTGGTGCCAGCGGTGGCGTCGCGACGCCGACCACTGGCGCCCCCGACGGCTTCGGTACCAGCCACGCCGGCACCGGCGGCGCCGGCGGTGACGGCGGCCACGCCTACGGTGCCGGGGCTGCCGGCGGCAACGGCGGTGCCGGCGGTGTCGGTGGTGACGCAACGGGCACCGTCGACGGCGGCACCGGTGGGGCGGGTGGCGCCGGCGGTGGCGGTAGCACCGCGGGTAACGGCGGCACCGGCGGCGCCGGCGGCACCGCGACGGCGGGTGATGGCGGCGACGGTGGGGCCGGCGGTGCCGGTGGCACGGCCGAACAAGGTGCCGCCGGCACCAGCGGAATCCCGTTGCTCCCAGGCGGAGCCAACACCGCGGGCGGCGACGGCGGTAACGGAAACGCCGGTGGTACGGGCGGCAACGGTGGCATCGGCGGTGCCTCCCAGACCGGGACCGGTGGTGACGGTGGTGCCGGTGGTGCCGGTGGCGACGGCGGCCACGGCGGCGGCGGTGGTGCCGGTGGCACCGACCCCGTCACCGGCAACGGCTTCGACGGCGGCAACGGTGGCAACGGCGGTAACGGCGGGACCGGCGGCAATGGCGGCAACCACGGTGTGGGCGGTGCCGGCAACGGCACCGGCGGTGCCGGCGGCGCCGCGGGCAACGCCGGTGCGGCCGGCGCGGCTGGCACCGGAGGTGCCGCGACCGGTACCGGCACGCCTGGTACCGACGGCACCGCGGGCGAGGCCGGTGGGCCTGGAACTGCCGGCCAGCCGGGTACCTAGCCGACGGCTGCAAACGACCACGGCCGCCGCGCCCCAATGGGGCACGGCGGCCGTGGTCGTTTTCAGCAAATAAGAGCCGGGCGCGTTCCGCGGCGCCGTCAGCAATCAACCTGAAACGTTCTCAAGGTCTCTCAGCTCGAACATAAGCGTTACATTCAATGTTCAACTGTAAAGTACCTGTGAGCTGGGGTTATGAGTCGTCGTTTACATAGCGGTAACGCTTGCGTCTAAGGTAAAACACAGTTAATGTTCGGGCTCACAGTTCAGGGTGAGCCACCGAAGTCCGCACCAACCACAGCACCAACCAAAGGAGATGGCCGTGCATCAAACCATCCGCCCCTACGCCACCGCAGGTGTCGCGATCGTGGGCGCCAGCCTGATCGCGGTCACTCCGGCAGTGACGCCGCTGCCCGCCTTCCCCGCTGTGCCCGACGTGGCGTTGACCGCCGACAGCAGTCCGTTGGGTGATCTGCTTGCGCCCTGGATCGACGCCTACAACCAAGCGGCCAACAACATCTCCAACATGCTCAACAGCTATTACGCGGCGCCCAACATCGGGTTCCAGCAGGGCGCGGATCGCCTGTCGGATTACCTGCAGAACATGATCAACGACCCGTCGACCATCCCGGCGATGACGACCGCCATCCAGACGGACTTCAAAAACGCCTGGTCGGCAATGACGCTGATGAATGCTGATGAGGACACCATCAACGACGTGGTGCGTCACACCATGGACAGCGCATACACGGTCGGCAACCTCAGCGGTGGGCACGAGATCCTCTTCAATCAGATTCCGGGCTTCCTGCCGGCGGATCAGGCCGACACGATCGGCCCGATCATCAACTTCCTGGGCTCGCCGATGAGCGCGATCATGCTGGCCTCGATCAGCCCGTTCATCGCCCCCGGGGTCGCGTTCGGCAACAGCCTGCAGGACGCGTTCGGCAACATGGAGAACGGTGACTGGTCGGCCGCATTCCAGGACTTCATGAACATGCCGGCGGCCATGTTCAACGCCTCTCTCAATGGCGCCACCCTCAACCTGGACAGCCTGCTGCCCGCGATCAACGGCTCCGGGCTCCTCCCGGCGCCGCTGGAGCTGACCCACCTGGACTTCGCCTTCGGCGGGTGGCTCAGCATGGGTGGGCACGTCACCTCCGGCCCGATGCACATCACGACCGACGGCACCGTAGATGGCACCGAGCTCGGCCTGGTGCCGGCTGTCGGCGGGTCGATCTTCAACAGCATCGGCCTCAACCTCAACACCGGTGTGGCGCTGTCGCCCACCATCGATGCACCCAGCGACGCGATCGGCCCGATCGGGGCCTGGCTGGGCCTCTCGCAGGTGATCGGTTCACAACTGGGTTGGGGTACGTGGGACGGGAAGACCCCGACGTTCTACATTCCGGCCGTCAACTCTGGGACCGACATCGAGATACCCACTATCCCCACCGACTTCTTCGACGACGGCGGCGCCAGCAGCACCGCAGCGGACAGCTGGGGCAGCCTTCTGGGAGACCTCTTCGGACTGGCCGGCTGATCCCACGCCCACCGACAACTTCCACTACTAGCCAAGCTTTTCATCAGGAGAGGTGTTCGCAATGAGTCGTCATCACAGCAGCAGCCAGCCCGGCAACCCCGGAGCGCGGCGGCGCAAGCGAGTGATCGGCGCCACCAGCGCGGTGGGCGCGTTCCTGGCCTTCGGGATGGCGCCGCTGGCAAGTGCGCCGCCGGCCCAGGCTGACGAGTTCAGTTGGTTGCTGGATCTGTTCGACCCCTCCACGTGGGCGGTCGCCGACCCCAGTGCCGATCTGGATGTCAGCCAATGGTTCGACCCGTCGGCATGGGATGCACTGCTGTCCGGTGCCGGTGACCACAGCACCGATGCGCTGCCGCTGAGCGCGGAGCCGCTGGCCGCCGGCGGGTTCGACATGACGAGCTTCATCGACCAATGGATCTACGCGCCCATGCACAGCGGGATGGAAGCCTGGATCAACAGCAGCTTCGGTCAGACGATCGACAACGCGATCAACGAGTGGTCCGGGCTCTACCTGATCGGCAACGGCGCCGACGGGACAGAGCTGAACCCCGACGGCGGCAACGGCGGCCTGTGGTTCGGCGACGGCGGCGACGGCTGGAGCAGCGATGTGGACGGCCAGGCCGGCGGTGACGGTGGCGATGCGCTCGGCTTCTTCGGTAACGGTGGCGACGGCGGAGCGGGTGGTCTCGGAGCCGACGGCGGCGCCGGCGGCGCCGGCGGCACCATGATGGGGCTCGGCGGCCTCGGTGGTGCCGGCGGTGCCAGCGACGGCGTCAACGTTGGTGCCGGTGGTGCCGGCGGTGACGGGGTGGGCTGGTTCTTCGGCAATGGGGGCGCCGGCGGCAACGGTGGCAACGGCCTCGCCGGTACCTGGGCCAACGGCGGCTCCGGCAACGGCAGCGCCGGGGGTAACGGCGGTGCGGGCGGCCGCGGCGGCTTCACCTACGGCAACGGGGGCGACGGCGGCCAGGCCGGTGCCGGCGGCAACGGCGCAGCCGGCACGGCAGATCACGTCAACGGCGGCAACGGCGCCGCTGGCGGCAGGGGCGGTGCGGCCGGAGCCAACTTCTGGGAGGGCGGCAGCGCCGGCACGGGCGCTAATGGTGGTGCGGCTGGCAACGGTGGTGACGCATTCAAGGACGACGACGGCAACTTCCTCGGTAATGGCGGCACCGGCGGTGCCGGTGGTGCCGGTGGTGGCGACGGTTCGCCCACCAGCAGCTCGTCGGGCGGAACCGCTGGCAGCGGTGCCGACGGTGGTTACGGCGGTGACGGCCTCAAGGGCGGTAACGGTGGTGTCGGTGGTGCCGGCGCCAACGCCGCGGACGGCACCGGTGGCACCGGAGGCGCCGGTGGCGCCGGTGGCGACGGTGTCACCAACGGCGGTAACGGTGGCGTCGGTGGTGCCGGTGGGTCCACCACGGGCTACAACGACGGCGCCGACGGCGGTGTCGGCGGTCGCGGCGGCGATGCCAGCGGCGCGGCGGGTGTCCAGGGTGTCGCCGGCAACGGCGGTAACGGCGGCACCGGTGGTGCCGGCGCCAGCGGACATGCCGGTAACGGTGGTGCCGGTGGCGCGGGCGGTAACGGCGCCACCGATGACGACACCATCCAGACCTTCGGCGGTAACGGCGGTAACGGCGGTACCGGCGGTACACCCGGCGCCGGTATCGGCGGCACCGGCGGTGACGGCGGTGCGGGCGGCAACGGCACCGTCGGCGCCGGCGGCGGACTACTTGCGGGCAACCATGCTCAAGGCGGTAACGGCGGCGGCGGTGGCGGCACCGGGCTGGCGGGCGCCGGAACTGCCGGTAACGGCGGTAACGGCGGCGACGGCGGCAGCGGCACCGGGTGGAGAGACGTGAACGGCACCGTCTTCACCAACAACCCGGGCACCGTCTACAGCGCAGGAGGCAACGGCGGAAACGGCGGTGCCGGACCCAGCTCGACGGCAGGAACCGGGGCCAGCGGCGGCAACGGCGGCGACGGCGGCGCCGGCGCCACCACCGGGGTCAGCGTCGGCGGCAACGGCGGCACCGGCGGCTCCAGCGCGCTCGGGGTCGGCGGTCACGGCGGCAACGGCGGCGACGGCACGGCCACCGGCGGCAATGGTGGCAACGGCGGTGGCGGCGGGTCCAAGGGTGACGGTGTCGGCGGCGCCGGCGGTGACGGCGGCGACAGCGCCGGCACCGCGATGCCCACCAACACCGCGGGAATCGCGGCCAGCCACGCCGGCAACGGTGGCAACGGCGGCCTCGGCGGCAACGGGAATGCCGGTGGTGCGGGCGGTAACGGCGGTAACGGCCACCTGGGAGTCAACGGCGGCAACGGCGGCAACGGCGGAGGCGGCGCCTCCGGCGGCGGCACCGGTGGTGCCGGCGGTAACGGCGGCAGCGCCGAGGCCGGTAACGGCGGCAATGGTGGTGCCGGCGGTAACGGTGGCGTCGGTGTCAGCGGCGGCACCGGCACTGCCGGGGCCACCGCCTCCGGCGACACCGCGGGCACGGCCGGCGGCAACGGCGGCAACGGTGAGACCGGCGGCACCGGTGGAGCCGGTGGTCATGGCGGCAGCTCCGCCACCGGCAACGGCGGCACCGGCGGCAACGCCGGCCGGGGCGGCAACGGTGGCTCCGGTGGTGTTGGCGGGGTTGGCGGGGTCGACAGCAACGGCAACGGCCTGGCCGGCGGCAACGGTGGCGTCGGCGGGGCAGGCGGAACGGCCGGGACGGCGGGCGCCGGCGGCACCAGCACCAGCGGCACCGCAGGCAACACCGGTGCGAGCGCCCTCGACGGCAACGGCGGCGCCGGTGGCCGCGGCGGCGCCGGCGGAGCCGGGGCTACCGGCACGGCCGGTACGGCCGGCAACGGCGCCACGCCCGCGGCCGGCGGCAACGGCACGGCCGGCGGCAACGGCGGAGTGGGCGGCCTGGGCGGTGACGGCGGCACGTCGGGCACCGGCAACGGCGGCGCGGCGGGTGCCGGCGGCAATGGTGGTGCTGGTGGTGGCGGTGGCGTCGGTGGCATCGGCGGCACCGACGCGGCTGGCAACGGCCTGGACGGCGGCAGCGGCGGGCTCGGCGGCAACGGCGGCACGGCCGGTGTCGGTGGCCACGGCGGCGCCAGCACCTCAGGCACCAACGGTGCGGCGGGTGCCGGTGGCACCGGTGGCGCCGGTGGCCGGGGTGGTGTTGGCGGTGCCGGAGGCGCGGCGGACGGTGCCGGCAACACCGGTGGCGACGGTGGTAGCGCCGGTGACAGCGGCAACGGTGGTACCGGCGGTGCAGGCACCGACGGCTCGGCCGGTGGCCGTGGCGGGGCCGGCGGGGCCGGCGTGGCTGGCGGTGCCGGTGGAGCCGGCACTAACGGTGCCGGTGGCGGCAACGGTGGCGACGGCGGCGACGGCGGCGACGGTGGTACCGGCGGCGCGAGCACCGGCACACCGGGCCAGGGTGGCGCTCTCGGAGCCGGCGGCGCGGGCGGCGCGGCCGGAACCGGCACACCCCCGGGCACCGGCGGCACGCCCGGTGACCCCGGAACCGCTGGCGCATCCGGCTAGACACCAACACAAGACGGCGACGGCCGTCGGGTCCACTCGGGCTCGGCGGCCGTCGCCGTATCCGAAGTGGGGATTGGCTGGGTTCGCCGGGGTGGGTGCCCCGGCCGGGAAGGTCCACACCACGCCGCCAGCGGCGGACTTGGTGGTCACGGCAGCCTGTCATGGGAGGCACTCGCGACCAGCGGCGAAGCCGCCGCGGATTGCTACCGGCAGGTCCTCGACGACGACATCGCAATGGTATTCGCGGGTCGCATGTCAATCTTTGACCGCGATGCCGTCATCGAATCCATGGGCGGCGAGCCATGGTCGTCATTCGACCTCAGTGACATCCACGTGCTGATGCCCGTCTCCGATGTCGGCATCGTCACGCATCGCTCGACATCCCAACGTCGAGATCAGCCCACCTACGTTGCCCTCATCACCAGCGTGTACACCTGGCGAGGCGACGCCCGGAGGCTGACGCTTCACCAGCAGACCGCCGTCTGACAGCGACGACACCCGGCCCGTGGCAGCACCCGCGCGGTGGGGTCAACAGCGCCCCACCCGCGGCGTGAAGCTGCCGTGGAAGGTCAGCGGGAGGTGGTGGCGCAGCCTGCCGGTGTAGACGGGGCCGGCCTCGACGTGTCGGGCGTCGAGCACTTCTAAACTCGCGACGTTGTTCACCCCGTCCTGGGTCGCCACCAGCAGCCAGCCGTCGTCCTCATCGGTAGCGCCGGGGCGAGAGGCGAACACGGCCTCATGCGGTTGGTGCCCGTACGGCAGCTGGTAGGTGGTGACGCCGCCGGTGCTGTTGTCGACCTTGGCGACCGCATTCGGATAAGCGCTGCCGTCGGCGTCCGCCGACAGGTAGGTGTAACGGTTGGGTTTGCTGGTCCGGGTGATGTTGAACGACGGGAACTCTCCGGGAAGATCGGTGAGCGGTTCGTGAATAACCTTGTCGGAAGCGGTGATCCGCAGTCGAAGTAGCGTCCCGCCGTAAAAGCTGACCTCACTGGCCTTGTCGGTGCTCAGCGAGGACAGCGCACCGTTGAGCTCCTCCCAGGATGCGCGGTAATGCACCAACTCCACCACGGTGTCCGAACCGTCCTCGTAGGTGTTGGCCAGGTGCAGGTGCAGCAGCGGATCGGTGTGCAGCACCCGAGGTTTTCCGCCGTCGCGCGGTACCAGCCCGATCATGGTGCCCCGGCTGGCGTCATAGGAGATGGCGTCGATGAAGTTGATCATCCCGAATCCGGCGCCCAGCAACTTCGAGGTCGGGAAAACCAGCGGTGGTATCACGAAAACCATGTGCTTGCTGGTCAACCCGACGTCGTGGTTGAACATCGCGACCGGAAGGTCCAGCTGTCCCAGCCGGTGCAGCTTGCCGGCCCGGTCGACGCGGTAGCAGATCAGTTTGGGAAACGGCACCATCGCCAAACCGAAGTTGAACATCTCTCGGGTGTCGGGATCGCACTTTGGGTGAGCGGAGAATGCGCCCAGCCACTTCAGTTCGCCGTCGAAGTTGTGCACCCCGACGGTGTCCAGGGTGTCGGGATCGATTTCGGTGGGTGGTCCACCTTCCCACAGCGCCAACAGTTTTCCGGCGTGCATCACGACGCCGGTATTGGCGACGTTGGCGGGGAACCGCAGCGCATTGGTGAGGATTCCGCCGGGCCGCATGGTGCCCAGCGCCCGGTACGGCGCACCGTGGGAGGTCAACGATTTGCGGTAGTGCTTGGTGCGTACGTAGCGGTTGCGGTAGTGGACACAGCCCTCGGACATGGCGAACATCGACAGCATCCCGTCGCCGTCGAACAGGTGACCCAACGGTTGGCCGCCGGCGTCGAGCTTGCCGGCGCCGTTGCGGTACAAGGTGCCCTGCAACCCGTCCGGCAGCGCGCCGGTGACGTCGTCGATGGTGTAGTCGTATTCGTCGTAGAGCGGGGTGTAGGCGGCGAAGTCGCCGGCCGTACTCGAGTTGGTCACATCGGCTCCTAGGACGGTGTGCGGGGCTTCGGGTTCCATGCTGGACCGAGGAATGGTGTCGATCAAGAAGCCTCGAGGTTGTCCCGCGGCCGACGGGCCCGGACCGCGGCCCGAAAATTGGTGTCCGTGGGTCCCGGTGGGCCCCGTTAGGTTGGATCCGGGCGATCGCCCGCAGCAGGCTCTGGCAGGAGGACCATGACGAATCTGGCATCGATGTATGTCTCCGCGCGGGGCGCTGGCCTGGGGTTTATCTTCGCGCGGATGGACTGGCGGATCTCGTTGGGCCTCGCGGTGATCTGCCTGATCATCTGGGGCATCAGCAAAGCCGTCGGATCCCAGCGGCAACAACCGCAGCAGCCTCCGCAACAGGCCCAACAGCCCTATCCGCCGCAGCAACCCGGCGCGGGTCAACCGCCCTGCCCGCCGCAGCAGGGGCAGCCGCCCTACCCACCGGCAGCCACCGGGTAGCGGCCTACTTCAACAGGGCGGCGATCTTTTCCTCCGGCGTAACCGGCAGGTCGTCGGGCGTCGATGTCCCCGGTAGTTCCTCGTCAGGGTCGGCGAACATCCGGTAGGTCTTGTCGCCGGTGAGCGTGGCCAGCAGGTATCCGGTCAGCAGCCCGCGCACCGCGCGCTGGGTGCGGCGATCCGACCCGGGCAACCCGAGCGCCTTGGCCAACCGACGTTTCTCCGCCAGACCCGCGGCATCGGCCTTGTTGATCGTGCGCAGCACCGCCGCGTCCCAGGCCCGAGACAACTCGAGTGCATTCGACCGCAGCGTGGTCTCGTCCCCGGGGGCACTGAACACCACACCGGGGATTCGCAACGTGGCGGCGGGCTCTTGCGCGGGGGGACTGGTGACCGACGGGAAGACGGCGGCGACAGCGGCCGGTTTCGCGGGCATTCCGGCGGCGGCGAACACCGCGGCCGAACCGCCGAACCCGTGGCCGACCACGCCGACCTTGGCCGGGTGCACGCTGATCTGGCCGGAACCCAGCCGGACCCCGGTGGCGATGTCGAGGGCGGTGCCCAAGTCGAAAGCCAGGTTCAGCACCGAGGGCGCCAGCCCGCGCTCGGTGTCCGGAGCGGCCGCCACGATGCCCCACGACGCCAGATGCTCCAGCAGCCGCGAATAGCGGTCGACACCGGTCAGCCAGTCGTGGCCGAACGCGATCGCCGGCAGACCCATGCCCGATTCCGGCGTGTACACCACCCCGGGTAGACCGGCAAAGGCCAGGTCACCGCGCAGAACGCGGTGGGGGCCGGGCCGGGTCAACGCGGCGAGAAGCTTCTTGGTGCTGGCCACCCGATGACCGTAGCTCACCGGGATGCGTTCGGCGGCTGCACTACCCTGGGAACTTATGTGCGGAATCGTCGGGTACGTCGGGCATCGGCCTGCGTGTGACGTGGTGATCGACGGGTTGCGTCGCATGGAGTACCGCGGCTACGACTCGGCGGGCCTGGCGGTGGTCGACGGGACCGGCGGGCTGACCGTGTGCCGCCGCGCCGGCCGCTTGGCCAATCTGGAGGCCGCGGTCGCCGAGATGGACCCGGCGACGCTGACCGGCACCACCGGCATCGGCCACACCCGCTGGGCCACCCACGGGCGCCCCACCGATCGCAACGCCCACCCGCATCGCGACGCGACCGGCAAGATCGCCGTCATCCACAACGGCATCATCGAGAACTTCACCGTGCTGCGCCGCGAGCTGGAGATCGCCGGGGTGGAGCTGGCCAGCGACACCGACACCGAAGTCGCCGTCCACCTGGTGTCGCAGGCCTACCGGGAGGGCGTGACCGCCGGCGACTTCACCGCCTCGGTGCTGGCCGTGCTGCGCCGGTTGGAGGGGCACTTCACCCTGGTGTTCGCCAACGCCGACGAGCCCGGCACCGTCATCGCCGCCCGCCGATCGACCCCGCTGGTCGTCGGCATCGGCCAGCAGGAGATGTTCGTCGGCTCCGATGTGGCGGCATTCATCGAGCACACCCGCGACGCCATCGAACTCGGCCAGGACCAGGCGGTGGTGATCACCGCCGACAGCTACCGGATCACCGACTTCGACGGCAACGACATGACCGCCGCGGCCCGGCACTTTCACATCGACTGGGACCTGAGTGCCGCCGAAAAGGGCGGCTACGAGTACTTCATGCTCAAGGAGATCGCCGAGCAACCCGACGCGGTCGCCGACACCCTGCTCGGCCACTTCGTCGACGGCCGCATCGTGCTGGACGAACAACGGCTCTCCGACCAGGAGCTGCGTGAGATCGACAAGGTGTTCGTGGTGGCCTGCGGCACGGCGTACCACTCGGGGATGCTGGCCAAATACGCCATCGAGCACTGGACGCGGCTGCCGGTGGAGGTCGAGCTGGCCAGCGAATTCCGCTACCGCGACCCGGTGCTGGACCGCAGCACCCTGGTGGTGGCGATCAGCCAGTCCGGGGAGACCGCCGACACCCTGGAGGCGGTGCGCCACGCCAAGGAGCAGAAGGCCAAGGTGCTGGCGATCTGCAACACCAACGGCAGCCAGATCCCGCGGGAATGCGATGCGGTGCTCTACACCCGGGCCGGACCCGAGATCGGGGTGGCGTCGACCAAGACGTTCCTGGCCCAGATCGCCGCCAACTATCTCGTCGGCCTGGCGCTGGCGCAGGCGCGCGGCACCAAATACCCCGACGAGGTCGAGTACGAGTACCGGCAGCTGGAGGCGATGCCCGAACTGGTGGCCCGGGTGCTGACCGGCATGGAACCCGTCGCCGAGGTGGCGCGCCGGTTCGCCCAGTCCCCGACGGTGCTGTTCCTGGGCCGCCACGTCGGCTACCCGGTGGCACTGGAAGGCGCGTTGAAGCTCAAGGAATTGGCCTACATGCACGCCGAGGGGTTCGCGGCCGGCGAGCTCAAGCACGGGCCGATCGCGTTGATCGAAGACGACCTGCCGGTCATCGTGGTGATGCCGTCCCCGAAGAACGCCGCCACCTTGCATTCCAAGCTGGTGTCCAACATCCGCGAGATCCAGACCCGCGGCGCGATCACCATCGTGATCGCCGAAGAGGGCGACGACACCGTGCGGCCCTTCGCCGATCACCTCATCGAAATCCCCGCGGTGTCAACGCTGTACCAGCCACTGCTGTCGACGGTTCCGCTGCAGGTGTTCGCCGCGTCGGTGGCCCAGGCCCGCGGCTATGACGTAGACAAACCACGCAACCTGGCCAAGTCGGTCACCGTCGAGTAGGACTTCTTCGCCGAGATTGCATACAGGTACCACTTTTTCGGGTCGAGCTATACCTCGTTGCAATCTCGCGCATCGGATTCGCTGCGCGGGTTTCGCCCCGGCATGCAAAGCTGGCTGTAATGCGCCACTACTACACCGTTGAGCAGATCCGCGACGCCGAGGCGCCGCTGCTGGCCAGCATGCCGGACGGGGCGCTGATGCGCCGAGCGGCCTACGGGCTGGCCAACGCCGTCATCCGGGAGTTGCGGGCCCGCACCGGCGGGGTCACCGGCAGGCGGATCTGTGCGGTCGTCGGCTCCGGCGACAACGGCGGCGACGCACTGTGGGCGGCCACCTTCCTGCGGCGCCGCGGGGCGGCCGCTGACGCGATCCTGCTCAAGCTGGAACGGGCACATCGCGCCGGTCTGGCGGCGTTCACCAAGGCCGGCGGCAGGATCGTCGACACTGTTTCGTCCGCAACGGATTTGGTGATCGACGGCGTCGTCGGCATCTCCGGAAAAGGTGCGCTGCGGCCCGACGCGGCCGCGGTATTCGCCGCGGCCGCCGGCATCCCGGTCATCGCCGTCGACATCCCCAGCGGCCTGGACCCGCACACCGGCGCCGCCGACGGCCCCGCCGTGCAGGCCGCGCTGACGGTGACCTTCGGCGGGCTCAAGCCGGTGCACGCCCTGGCCGACTGCGGGCGCGTCGAACTCATCGACATCGGGTTGGAGCTGCCCCACACCGACCTGCTCGGGTTCACCGCCGCCGACGCGACGGCGCGCTGGCCGGTGCCCGGGCGCTTCGACGACAAGTACACCCAGGGCGTCACCGGCATCCTGGCCGGATCGGCAACCTACCCCGGCGCGGCCATCCTGTGCGCCGGGGCCGCGGTCGCCGCCACCTCCGGCATGGTCCGCTACGCCGGGACGGCCGCTGCCGAGGTGCTCGCGCACTGGCCCGAAGTCGTCGCCGCGCCCAGCGCCGCGGCCGCCGGACGGGTGCAGGCCTGGGTCGTCGGACCGGGGCTGGGCACCGACCAAACCGGCGCCGCCGCCCTGTGGTTCGCGCTGAACACCGACCTGCCGGTGATCGTCGACGCCGACGCGCTGACCATCCTGGCCGCCCACCCCGACCTGCTCACCGATCGCACGGCACCGACCGTGCTCACCCCGCACGCCGGGGAGTTCGCCCGGCTGGCCGGCCACCCGCCGGGCCCCGACCGGGTCGGCGCCGCCCGGGCGCTCGCCGACAAGATGAACGCGACGGTGCTGCTGAAAGGCCACGTCACCGTCGTCGCCGACCCCGCGGGACCGGTCTACCTCAACCCGGCCGGTGAATCCTGGGCGGCCACCGCCGGCTCCGGGGACGTGCTGTCCGGGATGATCGGGGCGCTGCTGGCGTCCGGGCTGCCCGCCGCCGAAGCCGCCGCCGCTGCCGCATACGTGCACACCCGGGCCGCCGCAGCCGCCGCCGCGGATCCCGGGCCCGGTGATGCCCCCACGTCGGCGTCGCGCATCCTGCACCACATCCGCACCGCCCTGGCCAGCCTGTAACACCGGAGAAAGGACCCGCCGTGCCGTCCCACCCGTCTGTGCCCGCGCATTCCATCGCCCCGGCCTACACCGGCCGGATGTTCACCGCGCCGGTGCCGGCGCTGCGCCTGCCCGACGAGACGATGGACCCCGAGGCCGCCTACCGCTTCATCCACGACGAGTTGATGCTCGACGGCAGTTCCCGGCTGAACCTGGCCACCTTCGTCACCACCTGGATGGACCCCGAAGCCGGCAAGCTGATGGCCGAGTCGTTCGACAAGAACATGATCGACAAGGACGAATACCCGGCGACCGCGGCCATCGAGCAGCGCTGCGTGTGCATGGTCGCCGACCTGTTCCACGCCGAGGGCCTGCGCGACGACGACCCGTCCAGTGCCGTCGGCGTCTCCACCGTCGGCTCCTCCGAAGCGGTCATGCTGGGCGGGCTGGCGCTGAAATGGCGGTGGCGGCAACGGGTCGGCAAATCCTGGCGCACCCGCACCCCCAACCTGGTGATGGGTTCCAACGTGCAGGTGGTGTGGGAGAAGTTCTGCCGATACTTCGACGTCGAACCCCGCTACCTGCCGATGGAGGAGGGCCGCTACGTCATCACCCCCGAACAGGTGATCAACGCCGTCGACGAGGACACCATCGGCGTGGTGGCGATCCTGGGCACCACCTACACCGGCGAGTTGGAGCCGGTCGCAGAGATCTGCGCGGCCCTGGACAAACTCGCGGCGACCGGCGGGGTAGACGTGCCGGTGCACGTCGACGCGGCCAGCGGCGGTTTCGTGGTGCCGTTCTTGCACCCCGATCTGAAGTGGGACTTCCGGCTGCCGCGGGTGGTGTCGATCAACGTCAGCGGCCACAAGTACGGTCTGACCTACCCGGGTATCGGGTTCGTGGTGTGGCGCAGCCCCGAGCACCTGCCCGAAGACCTGGTCTTCCGGGTCAACTATCTGGGCGGGGACATGCCGACGTTCACGCTGAACTTCTCCCGGTCCGGCAACCAGGTCGTCGGCCAGTACTACAACTTCCTGCGGCTGGGGCGCGACGGCTACACCCAGGTCATGCGGTCGCTGTCGGACACCGCCCAGTGGCTGGGCCGCCGGCTGGCCGCCAGCGAACACTTCGAGTTGATCACCGACGGATCGGCCATCCCGGTGCTGGCCGCCCGGCTGGCCGGGGACCGGGGCTACTCCGAGTTCGACGTGTCACACGAGCTGCGGACCTACGGCTGGCAGGTGCCCGCCTACACCATGCCCGACAATGCGACGAACGTCTCGGTGCTGCGCATTGTGGTCCGCGAGGGGTTGTCGGCGGATCTCGCCCGGGCCCTCTACGACGACACCGCCAAGACGGTGGCGAGCCTGGACAAGCTCAAGCCCGGCGGCCATTTCGCCGAACAGCACTTCGCGCACTGAGACGTCCCGAATGTCGGATTGTGTTACCTAAGTCTCGCTGACAGCGTGCATCAAGCCGACATTCGCGGCGTTCTGGGACAATGGCGGAGATGACTGCGACATCCCAGACCGCCGGCCTGCTCGCCGAGGCGGTGGTGGACCTTGGGGCCATCGCGCACAATGTCCGGGTGCTGCGCGAGCACGCCGGATCCGCGCAGGTCATGGCCGTTGTCAAGGCCGACGGATACGGGCATGGCGCGGTGCGGGTGGCGCAGACCGTGCTGGCGGCCGGGGCCGCTGAACTCGGGGTCGCCACCGTCGGTGAAGCCCTGCAGCTGCGGGCGGCCGGCATCACCGCCCCGGTGTTGGCGTGGCTGCACCGCCCCGGCACCGACTTCGCACCGGCGCTGCAGGCCGATGTCCAGATCGCGGTGTCCTCGCTGCGCCAGGTCGACGAGGTGCTCGACGCGGTGCACCGCACCGGCCAGACCGCCACGGTGACCATCAAAGCCGACACCGGGCTCAACCGGAACGGGGTGGGCGCGGCCGGTTACCCGGCACTGCTGGCCGCGGTCGGTCGTGCCGTCGCCGACGACGCCATCCGGTTGCGCGGGCTGATGTCGCACCTGGTGCACGCCGATCAGCCCGATCATCCGATCAACGCCGTGCAGGCCGGGCGCTTCGCCGACATGCTGACGCTGGCTCGGGAGCAGGGACTGCGGTTCGAGGTGGCGCACCTGTCGAACTCCTCGGCCACGATGGCCCGCCCGGACCTGGCGTTCGACATGGTGCGGCCCGGCATCGCGGTCTACGGGCTCAGCCCGATACCCGAGCGCGGCGACCTGGGCCTGACACCGGCGATGACATTGAAATGCACTGTCGCGCTGGTCCGGTCGATTCAGGCGGGGGAGGGGGTGTCCTACGGGCACACCTGGACCGCCGACCGGGACACCACGGTGGCGCTGCTGCCGATCGGTTACGCCGACGGCGTGTTCCGCCCGCTCAGTGGACGTTTCGAGGTGCTGATCAACGGCCGGCGCCGTCCCAACGTCGGGCGGGTGTGTATGGACCAATTCGTCGTCGACCTGGGTCCCGGGCCCGTCGACGTCAGCGAAGGAGATCAGGCGATCCTGTTCGGGCCCGGCCACCAGGGCGAACCGACCGCCCAGGACTGGGCCGACACGCTGGGCACCATCCACTACGAGGTGGTGACCAGCCCACGCGGCCGGGTCAGCAGAACCTACCGTGAGGCCCAAACCCGGTGAGCGACACCCTGCAAGCCCGCAGTAAACGGCGGCGCACCCGGTGGCTGGCCGGCGCCGCCGGAGTGGCAGCGGTCGGCAGCATCGCCGGCGCATCGGTCGCTCAATCGGTCACCCGGCGCACCACCAGTGAGGACCCCTACGCGGACGAGGATTTCTACCTGTTCGACGGTGACCGCAGCACCGAGGTCACCACCGACGACGGGATGGTGTTGACGGTCCGCGACGCGGGTCCGGCTGACGCACGGTTGACGGTGGTATTCGCCCACGGATTCTGTCTGGACATGGGCTCCTTTCACTTTCAGCGAGCCCGGCTGCAGCAGGAATGGGGCCCGCAGGTGCGGATGGTGTTCTACGACCAGCGCGGACACGGCTGGTCGCAGGAAGCGGATCCGGACACCTACACGGTTCCGCAACTCGGCCGCGACCTGGAGGCGGTGCTGCAGGCGATGGTGCCCCGCGGCCCGATCGTGCTGGTCGGGCATTCCATGGGCGGGATGACGGTGCTGTCGCATGCCCGACAGTTTCCCCAGCATTACGGCAGCCGGATCGTCGGCGCCGCGGTAATCGCCTCCGCGGCAAAAGGTGTGGCGCGATCACCGCTGGGCGAGGTGCTGAAGAACCCGGCGCTGGAAGCCGTCCAGTTCTCCGTGCGATATGCGCCGAAACTGGTGCACCGCGGCCGTGGCGCCGCCCGCGCGGTGATCGGGCCGATCCTGCGGGCCGCGTCGTACGGCAACGAGAAGATCAGCCCCAGCGTGGTGGCGTTCTCCGAGCGGATGATGCACGACACCCCGATCGCCACCCTGGTGGGCTTCCTGCACGCGTTGGAGGTGCACGACGAGGGCGCGGCGATACCGGTGCTGTCGGCGATCCCGACGTTGATCGCCTGCGGTGATCACGACCTGCTGACCCCGGACGGATATTCGCGGGCGCTGGCGGCCGCGCTGTGGGACGCGGAGTTGGTGGTGGTTCCCGGCGCCGGACACCTGGTGCAGTTGGAGGAGCCCGAGGTCATCAACGACGGGTTGGTGCGCCTCGTCGAGCGGGCCACCCCCAAACGGCTGGCCAGGGTGACCCGGCGGCTGCGGGAGCGGACCCGCCGTGTGTGAGCCGCACTCGGCGACGCTGAACAGCATGGCCGACACCGTCGCGCTGGGCTCCCGGCTGGGGGAGCAGTTGCGTGCCGGCGACGTGGTGGTGCTCTCGGGGCCGCTCGGTGCCGGAAAAACCGTGTTGACCAAGGGAATCGCAACCGCGATGAACGTCGACGGGCCGGTCACCTCACCCACCTACGTGCTGGCCCGGGTGCATCCGGCACGCCAGGCCGGTGCGCCGTCGCTGATTCATGTCGACTTCTACCGGTTGCTGGATCAACACGGCGCCGATCTGTTGGCCGAACTGGACTCGTTGGATTTGGATACCGACCTCGAAGACGCCGTGGTGGTCGTGGAATGGGGCGAGGGCCTGGCCGAGCGACTCTCCGAACGTCATCTCGACGTCCGGCTCGAGCGGGCCGCTGACTCCGAGGTGCGCACCGCGACATGGCAGTGGAGCCGGCCGTGAGCGGCGTGGTGTTGGCCCTGGATACCGCGACCCCGGCGGTCACCGCGGGCCTGGTACGTGTGTCTGATACGAGTGCGGTGCTGGCCGAGCGGGTCACGCTGGACGCCCGGGCGCACGCCGAACGACTGACTCCCAACGTGCTTGCCGCACTGGGGGATGCGGGTTTGACGATGGGCGACATCGACGCGGTCGTGGTGGGCTGCGGGCCCGGCCCGTTCACCGGGCTGCGGGTGGGGATGGCCACCGCGGCGGCCTACGGGCACGCCCTGGGGATCCCCGTGCACGGGGTGTGCAGCCTGGACGCCATCGCAGCGATGATCCGGCAGGAAGCGCCGAGCGAGGTGTTGGTGGTCACCGACGCACGGCGCCGCGAGGTGTACTGGGCGCGCTACCGCGACGGTCAGCGGGTACACGGGCCGGGCGTGAGTGCACCGCCTGCCGTCGACGTCGGTGCGGCGCTGGCGGTGGCCGGTTCACCCGAGCACGCCGCGCTGTTCGGCCTGCCGGTGCTCGACGTCAGCTACCCGACGGCGGCCGGACTGGTTGCGGCGGTGAGCGACTGGGACGCCGAGCCGCAACCGCTGGTGCCGTTGTATCTGCGCCGCCCCGACGCCAAGCCGTCCGTCGGCAGCCCGGTGAGCATCGACCGACTGGGCCCCCGCGACGCGGCCCGGTGCGCGGAGCTGGAAGCCCTGCTGTTCGACGGCGACGACCCGTGGCCGGAGGCGGCGTTCATCCGCGAACTCGACGGCCCGCACACCCATTACGCGGCCGCGCGGATCGCCGGGAGGCTGGTCGGCTACGCCGGCGTCATGCGGCTCGGCCGCAGCGCACCCTATGAGTACGAGGTGCACACCATCGGGGTGGACCCGGCCCATCAGGGCCGCGGAATTGGGCGCCGGCTGCTGGCCGACCTGCTGGACTTTGCCGACGGCGGCGACGTCTACCTCGAGGTCCGGACCGACAATGCGGCGGCAATCGCGCTGTATCGGTCCGCGGGCTTCGAACAGGTCGGGCTGCGCAAACGGTACTACCGGATCAGCGGCGCCGACGCGTACACCATGCGGCGAGTGGGAGCACCTCCCGCTTGCGGGGGAGGAACATCGTGACCACAACTGTGCTGGCCATCGAAAGCTCGTGTGACGAAACGGGTGTCGGCATCGCCCGACTCGACGCCGACGGCTCGGTGACCCTGCTGGCCGACGAGGTGGCGTCCAGCGTCGACGAGCACGCCCGGTTCGGCGGGGTCGTTCCCGAGATCGCGTCGCGGGCCCACCTGGAAGCGTTGGGGCCCACCATGCGCCGTGCCTTAGCGACCGCGGGAGTCCAACGCCCCGATGCGGTCGCCGCGACCATCGGACCCGGCCTTGCCGGTGCGCTGCTGGTGGGGGTCGCGGCGGCCAAGGCCTACGCGGCGGCCTGGGGGGTGCCGTTCTACGCGGTCAACCACCTCGGCGGGCATCTGGCCGCCGACATCTACCAGCACGGACCGCTGCCGGAGTGTGTCGCCCTGCTGGTGTCCGGCGGCCACACGCACCTGCTGCACGTCCGCTCGCTGGGCGAGCCGATCATCGAACTGGGCAGCACCGTCGACGATGCGGCCGGAGAGGCCTACGACAAGGTGGCCCGCCTGCTGGGGCTGGGCTACCCGGGTGGTCGGGTGCTCGACGAGTTGGCCCGAACCGGCGACCGCGACGCCATCGTGTTCCCGCGAGGCATGACCGGGCCCCGCGACGAACGGCATGCATTCAGCTTCTCCGGACTGAAAACCGCGGTGGCACGCCACATCGAGAAGAATGCGGCCGATCCCGAGTTCTCGCCCGCCGACGTGGCGGCCGGTTTTCAAGAAGCGGTCGCCGACGTGCTGACGATGAAGGCGGTGCGCGCCGCGACCGAACTCGGGGTGTCCACGCTGCTGATCGCCGGCGGTGTGGCGGCCAACTCCCGGCTCCGCGAGCTGGCCGAATCACGCTGCGCGGCGGCAGGAGTGACGCTGCGGATCCCGGCGCCCCGGCTGTGTACCGACAACGGCGGCATGATCGCCGCCTTCGCCACCCAACTGCTCGCGGCGGGCGCCTCGCCGTCCCCGCTGGAGGCCGCCACCGATCCGGGTCTACCCATCGTGCGGGGGCAGGTGGCATGACCGCGATCGCCCGGGTCGCCGACCGACTCGCCATCACCGACCTGCTGTACCGCTACGCGGAGCTGATCGACGCCGGGGATTTCGACGGGGTGGGACAGCTGCTGGGGCGGGCCAGTTTTGCCGGCACGCGGTCACCTCAGACGTCGAGCGCTCAGGCGATCGCGCAACTGTTCGCCAAGTCCACCCGCCGTTACCCCGACCAGGCGAACACGCCGCGCACCCGTCACCTGGTACTCAATCCCATCGTCGTGATCGAATCCGATCGGGCCGCCGCCGCGCGATCCACCTTCTGCGTCGTTCAAGCCACCGAGGCATTACCACTGCAGCCCATCGTCGTCGGGCGCTATTTCGACACCTTCGGCTGCGACGACGACGGTTGGTACTTCACCGAACGCCGGGTTGACGTCGAAATGGTCGGAGACGTCTCGGCGCACCTGATGTTCGACCCGGAGCAGTTCAAGAACCGCTGAGCTGCATCACTTGCTGGTCAGCATCAGATACTGCGCCGCGACCAGCTGGTGGGCCGCCTGCTCCTGGGCCGCGGCCACCTCGATCGCGTACCGGTCGGCACTCGCCACGCAGTAGTGAATGGTGGTCCCGGTGTTGTGATCCTCATGGCTCAGGCATTGGGCGGCGGGCATCCCCGCGATACCGGCCGCCTTGAGGTACTTGCCGTTACCCAGCCCTTCCTGGGCGGCCTGGGTGGCGAACGCGTCGACGATCTTCTGGGCCGAGGCAGGGTCCGGGGTCTGGTACACACTGGCCCGGCCCGAAGTGACCAGCTGCAGATGCGCGGCGTCGAAGGTGCTCTGGGAGCGGATCGGGTTGGCGTGGAAATGCAGTTCGCCGTGCGGTTGGTAGGCGCCGTTGTTGACCGTCATCTGCTCCGGCTCCGGCGCCACGGTGCGAACCAACAGCCCGTCGGGATCGACCGGCAGTTCTTGGAGCTGATCGACGGGGGTGGGCTTGAACCGGTCGATCAGCGGGCCCTGCTTGTCCAGTGTGGTGGCGACCAGTTCGGCGGCCGCATCGGCGCCGTCCTTCGAATATGCCTGCTGGCAAAGCACATAAGTGCCGTGCGCGGTATAGGCGAGTACTTTGGCGCCGGCCAGCGCATCGAAGCTCACCGCCGAGGTCGCTGGCGAGCGCGGGATGGGGATCGGCCGCGTCGCCTGCGGGGCGATCGCCGCGAACCCCTGCACACTGGCGCTGGCCGCCGTCATTTCGGCGGCGGCAGCGCTGGCTTCGTCGGGGCTCGGGAACCGTAAGACGAGATTTACCAGAGACTTCTGGTCGTTCTCCGCCTTCTGGGGGCCCTGGTAGTGGTGCCGGCTGCTGCTGAAACCGACCACGAAATTGCGTGCGCCGGCGGCGGCGCCGATCGGCTCGCCGTCGCCCAGGATGGCGTTGAGAGCATTGGTGTCCTTGACGACTCCGCTCAAGCCCATGACCTGTTCGGAGTCGATCAGCGTGGGGTCGACCTCCCACGGCCCGACGACGTTGGTGGCCATCCGCCGCGCCTCGATCCATGCGCCTTTACGGGGATCCCCGACGGCGCCCAGGGCGGGCTGCGGTTTGGTGGGATAGTTTCCCGGATCCAGCTGTGCGACATCAACGGCTCCGTTTTGGGCGCTGGTGGTGGTGGCGGGCGAACCGGTGACCGTCTTGCCGCATCCGGACAGCAACGCGACCATCGCGACGACTACGCCGAGTGTTCCGACTACCCTCATCGCACTCTCACTTCCCGGTCAACATCAGGTACTGGGCTGAAATCTTTTGGTGGGTATCGCGTTCCTGCTGGCTGGCTACCTCGATGGCGTATCGGTCGGCGACGACCAGGCAGTAGTACGGCGTGGCGCCGGATTCCGCCGGCTTGAAACACCTGCCGCCGGGCAGACCGCCGATACCGGCGGCCGGAACGAATTTGTGGCCGTCCAAGCCGACTTCGGCGACATCCGCGGCGAACCCGTCGACGATCTTCTGCGCAGAACCGACATCGGGGGTCTGGTAGACGGTTGCGGCGCCATGGCTGACCTGTTGCAGATGCGCACTGTCGAATACCGGCTTGGTGCGGGTCGGATCGTTGTCGCGGTGCAGTTGTGCGCGCGGCTCGCTGACCCAGCCGTCACCGGTGCCAGATGGGATGGTGCGCGCCAGCAGGCCGTCGGGGTCGATCGGCAGGTCTTTGAGCTGATCGGTCGGGGTGGGCTGGAACTGGTCGATCAGCGGCGCCTGCCGGTCCAGCACGGTGGCGACGAGGTTGGTGGCGGGATCGGTGCTGTCCCTCGAACTCGAAAACTGCCCCAGCACATACGGGCCGTGTGCGGTGAAGGCCATGGTCGACCAGTGCCCCTTGTCGTCCCAGAGGTGCGACATCGCGGAGGTTTCCGGATGGCGGGGTATCGGAGTGGGTTGATAGGGGACCGGGTCGCCGCCGGGTGTCGCCGGCGTATTGGCGCCTTTGCCGGCCATGTCGATGGCCGCTGTGGCAGCATCCGCGGCAGCAGGGAACCGCAACACCACGTGGATCAGGCTTTTCCCCTGAACGGGCGAGGTGCGTTGGGTGGCAAAGCCCGCGATCAGACGGTGCGCGACGGCGACGCCGCCGACACCGACGCCGAAGATCTGGTCCAGCAGTTTCGCGTTCACCGTGTCGGCCATGGAGCCCGGCACCAGGGCAGGGTCCACCTCCCACGGGCCCACCACATAGTTGGCCATCCGCAGCGCTTCAAGTACTTGACCGTGCTGGGCGTCGGTGGCCTTGCCCAGCGGCGGGCCCGCCGTGGTCGGATAGTTGCCGGGATCGAGCTGAACCAGATCGACCTCGCCGGCTGGGGCCGGCACGGTCGTCAACGCCGGCGAGCCGGGCACGGTGCTGCTGCAGCCCGCCAGGACAGCCGCTATCGCAGCAGCGGCGCTCGCGGCCTTGATCATTTTCCGGTCAACATCAGGTACTGGGCCGAAACTTGTTGGTGGGTATCGCGTTCCTGAGTCGCCATCACCTCGATCGCGTAGCGGTCGGCGACGGCCAGGCAGTACGACATTGTGGCAAGCCCGGGAGATCCGCTGTTCGACAGGCATTTCGATCCGGCTAGGCCGTCGATGTCGGCGGCCGCGACGAACTTTCCGAAGCCGAAGTCTGATTCGGCGACCGAAGCGGCGAAGGCGTCGACGATCTTCTGTGCGGAGGCCGCGCCGGCGGTCTGATAGACCGTTGTCCGGCCCTTTGCCACCTCCTGCAGGTGGGCGTCGTTGAACAGCTTCTGGGAGCCGATCGGGTCGTTGTCGAAGTGCAGTTGGGCCTGCGGCTGATAGATCGCGCCGTTGTCTTTGTCGGGGGGCAGGGTGCGGGCCAGCAACCCGTCCGGGTCGATCGGCAGGTCTTTGAGCTGATCGACCGGGGTGGGCTTGAACCGATCGATCAACGGCCCTTGCCCGTCCAGGGTGGCGGCGACGAGGTCGGCGGCGGCGTCGGCGCTGTCCTGCGCACTGGCGAACTGCGCCAACACAAACGGTCCGTGAGCGGTGAACGCCGCGACGTACCAGCGCCCGATCGGGTCCGAGAAGTGGGTCAGCCCGGAGGTGTCCGGGTAGCGGGGAATGGGAATGGGTTGGCTGGTGATGGTGGCCCCCAACGCGCCCTCGTCGGCACTGGCGGCGGTCATATCGGTGACGGCGGCGGCGGCGTTCGCGGGGTTGGGAAATCGCAGCACGGCGTTGACCAGACTCTTGTGTTCCACGCCGCTGGAGCGGCCCGAGGTGAACACGGCCAGCAGGTTGTGATTCTGGGCTGCCGCGGTGGTGGGTCCGCCGAACGTCAACTCGAACATGCCGGGCCATTCGCCGGCGTTGGCGGCGTCGACCAGCGTCGGATCGACCTGCCACGGCCCCAGCACGTTGTTCGCGAGCCGCGCGCCCTCCAAGCCCGCTGCTTTGCCGGTGTCGCCGGCCCGGCCGAGTGGCCCCCGCGGTGTGGTCGGGTAGTTACCCGGATCGAGCAGGGTCAGGTCGACGTCGCCGGCTGCCGCCGGAATCGTCGTTTTGGCGACCGAGCCCTCGACGGTGCTGTTGCAGCCTGCCAGGAGCACCGCTGCGACTGCGGCGGCGGCCCCGGCTCGGGCTGCCTTCATGGCGTGCTCACTTCCCGGTCAGCATCAAGTACTGGGCCGAAACTTGTTGGTGGATATCGCGTTCTTGAGCGGCGGACACCTCGACGGCGTAGCGGTCGACGACCGCCAGGCAGTAGAAGGAGGTGTCGCCCGCCGTGGTTCCCTTGCGCGTCAAGCACTTGGAGCTGGGCAGTCCTTTGACACCGGCAGCCGGGACGAACTTGGCCGTCCCCGCCCCGGTTTTGGAGACGTAGGCGATGAAGCCGTCGGCGATCTTCTGCGCGGACCCGGCATCCGGCGTCTGGTAGACGTTGACCCGGCCCTTGGCCACCTCTTGCAAGTGGGCATCGTTGAACAGCTGCTGGGAGCCGACCGGATCGGTGTCGAAGTGCAGCTGTGTTTGCGGCTGGTAGACCACACCGTTGTCGCTGTCGGGAGGCAGGGTGCGGGCCAGCAGCCCGTCGGGGTCGATCGGCAGGTCCTTGAGCTGCTCGGTCGGGGTGGGCTTGAACTGATCGATCACCGGCCCCTGCTTGTCCAGGGTGGCGGCCACGAGTTCGGTCGCGGCCTCGGCGTTCTCCTTCGAATCCGCGTACTGGGAAAGCACATACGGGCCGTGCGCGGTGAATGCCTGCACCGCCCATTTGTTCAGGGTGTCCCAGAAGTGGACCAGCCCCGAGCTTGCCGGATACCGGGGAATCGGGATCGGGTCATAGGGAACCACATCACCGAACACCTCGGCGTTGGCGCTCGCGGCGGCCATCTCGGTGGCTGCCGCGGCGGCGTCTTCGGGGCTGGGGAACCGCATCACCGCGTTGACCAGACTCTTCTCATCGGTGCTGCTAGAGCGGCCCGTCGTGAATACGGCGACCAGCTGATGGTTCTGGGCGGCCTTGACCGCGGCCACACTGAACGGCATGGCGAAGTTGCTCGGCTTCTCCCCGGCCTGGGGGTAGGCGACCAGCGTCGGATCCACCTGCCAGGGACCCAGCACGTTGGCGCCCATTCGCGCACCCTCGAGGAACGCTCCGGTGTGCGCGTCACCGGCCGCACCCAGCGGGCCGCGTGGTTTGGTCGGGTAGTTGCCCGGATCCAGCAGTGCCAAATCGACCTCGCCGGCCGGTGCGGGCACCGTCGTCATCACCACCGAGCCCGACACCGAAGTGCTGCAGCTCGCCAGGACCGCTACCGCGGCGGCGGCGATACCCGCCCGCGCCCCCCTCATCATTTGCTGGTCAACATCAAGTATTGGGCCGAAACCAGTTGGTGGGCAGCGCGTTCCTGGCTGGCAGCGACCTCGACGGCGAACCGGTCGGCTACCGCAACGCAGTAGAACGACGCCTCGGTCGCCGACGGGGCCTTCTGGGTCAGGCATTTCGCGTCGGGCAGCCCCTTGACTCCGGCAGCCGCGACGAAGCCGTGTTGAGCGGATTCACCGGCGAACCCGTCGACGATCTTCTTCGCCGATGCGCCGTCCGGCGTTTGGTACACCTGGACCTTGCCGGAGGCGACCTGCTGCAGATGGGCGTCGTCGAATAACGTCTTGGTGCGGATCGGGTCGTTGTCGAAGTGCAGCTGGGCGACGGGCCCGAACACCGTGCCGTTGCCCTTGTCGAGGGGCAAGGTGCGCGCCAGCAGCCCGTCGGGGTCGATCGGGAGGTCCTTGAGCTGATCGGCCGGGGTGGGCTTGAACTGGTCGACCAGTGGTCCCTGCTTGTCCAGTGTGGTGGCGATGAGTTCGGCGGCGGCTGCCGCGCTCTCCTTGGAGCTCGAGTACTGCGAGAGCACATAGGACCCGTGCACGGTAAACGCCTCGACGGACCATTTCCCGAGCGTGTCCCAGAAATGCGACATCCCCGAGGTGGCGGGGTAGCGGGGAATGGGCAGCGGGTCATAGACGATCGGGTCGCCGAGCACCTCGGAGGTGGAACTCGCCGCGGCCATCTCGGTGGCTGCGGCGGCGGCCTCCTCGGGGCTGGGGAACCGCATCACCGCATTGATCAGGTTCTTGTCTTCTGCGGCCGTTGAGCGGTTCGTCTTGAAAACGGCCAGCAGCTGATGCGCCAGGGCGGCCTTGGTGGCGGCGACGCTGAACGAGGAGGCGAAGTCGCTGGGCCGCTCGCCGGCATGCGGGTTGGTGATCAGCGTCGGATCCACCTCCCAGGGGCCGACGACGTTGTTGGCCAGGCGGGCGCCCTCCAGAAAGGTGCCGTTGTGCGCGTCGCCGGCCGTGCCCAGCGGCTGCAGCGGTTTGGTGGGGTAGTTGCCGGGGTCCAGCAGCGCCAGGTCGACGGCCCCCGGCGGCGCGGGCACGGTTGTCTTTGCCACCGAGCCCGCGACCGTGGTGCTGCATCCCGCCAGTGCCGCCGCCAGCGCGGCGAAAAACAGGCCGGTGGACAGCCGGCGCATGGTGCTGGGCATGACGGTGAGCCTACCTGCGTGGCGCGGCCCGTCTGGGCGGCGAAATCAGTTGCCGGTTTCGCGGGTCACGACGAGCAGATTGTTGCCCGTTTCCCAGGCCTGCGTGAACGTTGCCAGCGGGATTTGCTCATCACGGCCGTTGGGGGTGCCGCTGTCGTTGAGGTGGACCACATCGTCTCGGGTGTCCACGCCGGTCACCACCACCGCGTGGTCGGCCGCGGTCCGGTCCCCCTGGCCCTGCGGGTAGTTCCAGATGGTTTCGGCGTTGAGCCCGGCGATCACCTTGTGGCCGCTCGCCAAGTCCTGTTCCAGGCCCTCCATGGTGTTGCCGGTGGTCAGGTCCGAGGTGATGCCGTAGTGCGTCAGCAACTGGACCATGTCCTCGGGTGAGGTGCCGTCGAACTCATAGATCTGGCCCTGGTGGGATCCGCTCTTGGTGAAAAAGCCCCGCATCTCGATACCCATCTGCGAGGGTTCGTGGCCGGTGAGCTGGCCGACCACGTCGGCGACGGCCATCAGGCCGCAGTCCTGCTGATGTTGGTAGCGCCAGTAGGGGGCGGCGGCCCCGGGATCGCCGTACATCTGGCCGTTCGGGTCGGCCTGGGACAAACCGGGCAGGAGCAGGGCGGTTGCGGCGATCAGGGTCGCCGTGGTGGCGACGCGGGCCGCCGTGAGGAAACGGACCAACATGTCTGAAGAGTATTCGCCGACCACCGGCTTGTGCGCCATACCGCGAGCAGCACAAGCCCGACCTTGAGTGCTAGCACTCGCGTGTATAGAGTGCTAGGTGGCAGTCGTGCAGTCCCCGCGCCGGCACCCGCGACGACGGTGCGAGGACCCGGACGAATGCCACAGCATCTGGTAATTCCGACGGGTCCGGGGAACAGCCCCGGGCCCATACCCTGATCAAGTGGAGGGCTCCAATCGTGGCGAGCGTGAACATCAAGCCACTCGAGGACAAGATCCTCGTACAGGCCAACGAGGCCGAGACCACGACCGCATCCGGTCTGGTCATCCCGGACACCGCCAAGGAGAAGCCGCAAGAAGGCACCGTCGTCGCCGTCGGCCCCGGCCGTTGGGACGAGGACGGCGAGAAGCGGATTCCGCTGGACGTGTCCGAGGGTGACGTCGTCATCTACAGCAAGTACGGCGGCACCGAGATCAAGTACAACGGCGAGGAGTACCTGATCCTGTCGGCCCGCGACGTGCTGGCCGTCGTCTCCAAGTAATTCGCCGAATAATCACCGTGTTCCGCCCCGGAGATCCCCGTGAGCCAGTCTGGTTCGGGGGCGATCTCCGGGGCGGGATGCGTCAGGAGTCAGGAAATACCAAATGAGCAAGCTGATTGAATTCAACGAATCCGCGCGCCGCGCCATGGAGGCCGGGGTCAACAAGCTCGCCGACGCCGTGCGCGTGACGCTGGGTCCGCGCGGGCGCACCGTGGTGCTGGCCAAGGCGTTCGGCGGCCCGACGGTGACCATCGACGGCGTCTCGGTTGCCCGCGAGATCGACCTGGAAGACCCGTTCGAGAACCTGGGTGCCCAGCTGGTGAAGTCGGTGGCCACCAAGACCAACGACGTCGCCGGCGACGGCACCACCACCGCCACGGTGCTGGCGCAGGCGCTGATCAAGGGCGGGCTGCGCAACGTCGCCGCCGGCGCCAACCCGATCGCGCTGGGCGCGGGAATCGCCAAGGCGGCCGAGGCCGTCTCCGAGGCGCTGCTGGCCGCGGCCATCCCGGTCTCCGGCAAGGAGTCCATCGCGCAGGTGGCCACCGTGTCCTCGCGTGACCCCGAGGTCGGCGAAATGGTCGGTGAGGCCATGACCAAGGTCGGCGGCGACGGGGTCGTCAGCGTCGAGGAGTCCTCCACGCTGAACACCGAGCTGGAGATCACCGACGGCGTCGGCTTCGACAAGGGCTTCCTGTCGGCCTACTTCGTCACCGACTTCGACTCGCAGGAAGCGGTGCTCGAGGACGCCCTGATCCTGCTGCACCGCGACAAGATCAGCTCGCTGCCCGACGTGCTGCCGCTGCTGGAGAAGGTGGCCGAGTCGGGCAAGCCGCTGCTGATCGTGGCCGAGGACGTCGACGGCGAGGCATTGTCGACGCTGGTCGTCAACGCCATCCGCAAGACGCTGAAGGCCGTCGCGGTCAAGGCGCCGTTCTTCGGTGACCGGCGCAAGGCGTTCCTGGAGGACCTTGCCGTCGTCACCGGCGGGCAGGTGGTCAACCCGGATGTGGGCCTGCTGTTGCGTGAGGTCGGGCTCGACGTGCTGGGCTCGGCGCGTCGGGTGGTGGTCAGCAAGGACGACACCGTCATCATTGACGGGGCCGGCGGCGAGGCAGCGATCACCGGTCGCGCCAAGCAGCTGCGCGCCGAGATCGAGGCCACCGACTCCGACTGGGACCGCGAGAAGCTCGAGGAGCGGCTGGCCAAGCTGGCCGGCGGGGTGGCCGTGATCAAGGTCGGGGCCGCCACCGAGACCGCTTTGAAGGAGCGCAAGCACCGCGTCGAGGACGCCGTGCACGCCGCCAAGGCGGCGGTCGAGGAGGGCATCGTGGCCGGCGGCGGCACCGCGCTGGTGCATGCCCGCGCGGCGCTGTCGGGGCTGGCTTCCTCGTTGAGCGGTGACGAAGCCCTGGGCGTGGAGGTGTTCTCCGCCGCGCTGAGCGCGCCGCTGTACTGGATCGCCACCAACGCCGGTCTGGATGGCGCGGTGGTGAGCGCCAAGGTGGCCGAGCTGCCGGCCGGGCATGGCCTGAACGCGGCCACGCTGACCTACGGCGATCTGGCCGGCGGCGGCGTCATCGACCCGGTCAAGGTGACCCGTTCGGCGGTGCTCAACGCGGCGTCGGTGGCCCGGATGGTGCTGACCACCGAGACCGCTGTCGTCGAGAAGCCCGCCGAGGAGGCCGACGACGGCCACGGCCACCACGGCCACGCCCACTAGGCAGCGCGAGCAGACGCAAATGTGCCCATTTCCCGCAGGAAATGGGCACATTTGCGTCTGCTCAGCGGAACAGCAGCCGGCTGGGATCAGTACGAGTTGGTGAACAGCATCACCAGCGAGTCCCACAGGCTCGTGAATGGATCGCTGTTGGCGACGCCGTGCTCGAGCAGCGCGCTGAGCCAGGCGTCGAACGGATTGATGTCGTCGTCGTTGATGTCGACGTAGGTCAGCATGCCGTCGGTCGTGGTGGTGGCGTCGGCGATCTGCTCCGGGGTCAGCCCCAGGTACTCCACATGCGAGCCGAAGATGTTCCCTAGCGCGCCCCAGAAACCGTTGGCGGCGTAGGAATCCACCCAGTTCGCGACCGGATCGGTGGGCAGGCTGTAAATGGTGGTCGGGTACAGGTCATTCGGTGTCGAGCTGCCGAGGCTGGCATCCATACCGGTGAAGCTGAGTATCTGATCCGTCAACTTGGTGCCGAGAGTGGCGTCCATCGCCGCTTCCAGGTGTTGCCACACGCCGTCCGGGTTGGAAGGATTGCCGATGAACACGAAATGCAATGCTTCGGAGGGGATTCCGTACTCCGCGAGTCGTTCCATGGCCATCGACTCAGCGGTGGCGCTCTGTGAGTATCCGAAGATGGTCAGCGGATGATCGGCGTCGAAAGCACCTGGGAATGCTCTGAATTCGTTCTCCACGGCGAGGACGATGGCGGTCGCGTCGGCCTGGTTACTCTGCTGGAACAGCTCGGGCGTGGTCAGCACCTGCAGCGGGGCACTGCACGGATCGGTGCCGTCCATGTGACAGACCATCGAATCGGTCGAGCCGCCGTTGAAGCCCAGCGCGTTCAGGTACAGCGCTTCGGCAGAGCGGGCGTAATCCAGCGACGGCGTCGGCTGGCCGGTTCCGCCGAGGATCAATGCCGTGACGCTGCCCGACAGCGGGCCAGTGCTGGCCAGCAGTGCCGCCGCGGAGAGCAGCGGACCGACGGGTTGACTGGTCGCGGCACCGGTCGTGGCAACGACCACACCG
Source organism: Mycobacterium sp. NGS50 (assembly GCF_059812545.1). Taxonomy (NCBI): domain Bacteria; kingdom Bacillati; phylum Actinomycetota; class Actinomycetes; order Mycobacteriales; family Mycobacteriaceae; genus Mycobacterium; species Mycobacterium sp. NGS50. The sequence continues at coordinate 70,489 of NZ_JCALCW010000014.1, read as the reverse complement.
ACCGCGGCTATAGCGGCTATCGCTGCGAACCGCATCGGTCGGCGCTTGAACCGCATCACGTGAGCCATGAGGACCTCTCCGCTGTGTCTCACATGTGATTATCACATTCTCATTTTTGAGTCCAGCGTTCTCCTAAGGTCGGCGCGCTATTCGAGTGACGCCCCGAGGATGCCGGTCATGCGGATGACTTCCGCGGTTGTCGTCGGTGGAGTGCTCGCGCTGGTGTTGGGGTCGTCTTCTCGCCCTCCCTGCGGCCGATTCGCGACCTGGCCGAAGGGACCGAGCGCGTTGCGGCTGGGGATTACAGTCAGCGTCTGCCGGTGGTTCAGGACGACGATCTCGGTGCGCTGGCGGCGTCGTTTAACCGCATGCAGGCGGGTTTGGCCGAGCGGCAACGACTTCAGGCCGCATTCGGAACGTATGTGGATCCCGGCGCTGGCGGCGCGGCTGCTGGAGCAGGGTGACGATGTCTTCACCGGGGAGCGTCGCGAGGTGACGGTGATGTTCGTCGATGTGCGTGACTTCACCCCGTTCGCGGAAGCGAACAGCGCCGAGGACACCGTCGCCCGGCTCAATGCGCTGTTCGAGATCGTCGTACCTGCTGTCGTCGACGCCGGTGGCCATGTCAACAAGTTCCTCGGCGATGGTGCGCTGGCGGTTTTCGGTGCGCCCAATGATCTGCCGGGTCACGCCGACGCCGCCGTGGCCGGCGCTGTGCTGATTCATCGCCTGGTCGCCGAGCGTTTCAGCGGGGAGCTTCGGATCGGCATCGGGATCAACACCGGCGTGGTGATCGCCGGCACGATCGGTGGGGGAGGCGAGCTGGAGTTCACGCTGATCGGTGACGCGGTCAACGTCGCCTCCCGCGTCGAGCAGCTCACCAAGGCCACCCGCGACGCGATCCTGTTGACCGGCCAGACCGTGGACGCCATGGCCACCCGGCCAGCCACGCTTGTCGACCGGGGATCGCATGAGCTCAAAGGCAAGTCGGCTGCGGTGAAGGTCTACGGCCTCGACCCCACAGTGAGAAACTGACGGCCTAGATCCGGGGATCTTCGAGACGTAAACCTCTGCGACCCCGTACGGTGTGTCGTCGCACAGGTTTAGGTGTCGCAGCCGCTCAGAACACGTTGGTGAAAAACAGTTCCAGGGAGTCCCACAGGCTCTGGAACAGTCCGCTGTTGGCCGCCCCGCCGAAGAACACCGCATCGATCCAGGCGTCGAAGCCGTTGATGTCGGCATCGGAGATGTCGATGTAGGTCAGGGCGCCGTCGAGCGAGGTGGTTGCGTCGGCGACCTGCTCGGGTGTCAACCCCAGGTACTCCACGTGCGGGCCCAAGATGCTCAGCAGGGCGCCCCATAGGCCCTCGGAGGCGTAGACGTCTGCGAAGTTGGGGACCGGATCGCCGGGCAAACCGTAAATGGTCGCCGGGTACAGGTCAGTCGGTGTCAGGGAGCCCAGGACCTCGGTCATGCCGAACGTCTTGAGCGCCCAGTTCGTCAGGTCGGGGCCCAGCGTCGCGTCCATGGCCGCTTCCACGTGTTGCCAGATGCCGTCCGGGGTGGAGGGATCGCCGATGAACACGAAATGCAGAGCGTCGCTGGGGATGCCGGCGTCGGCGAGCCGGGTCATGGCGATCGACTCGGCGGTGGCACTCTGCGAGTAGCCGAAGATCGTCAGCGGGTGCTCGGCGTCGAATGCGCCCGGGTTCGCATGGAACTCGTTCTGCACGGCCAAAACGATGGCCGACGCGGCGGTCAGGCTGCTCGGGCCCTGCTGGATCAGTTCCGGTGTGGTCAGCACCTGCAGGGGGGCGCTGCACGGGTCGGTGCCGTCCATGTAGCAGACCGTCGAGTCGGTCGCGCCGGCGTCGAAACCCAGCGGGTTCAAGAACAAGTCCTCGGCGGACCGCGCGAATTCGGGCGACGGCGTCGGCTCGGTGGTTCCACCGAGGATGAGCGCCGTCTCGCTGCCCCACAGCGGGCCCTCGGCCGCCAGCAGCGTCGCCTCGATACGCACGGCCGGGCTGGTCGCCGCGACGGCCGCGGCAACCACGACGCCGACGGCGGCAACCCGGGCGACCGCGTGCCGGGTTATCGACCGCACCAGCACGTCGTCATGGCGCGCCCCCTGGACCATCGCCCTTGCTTATCACATTCTGGGGACGCGCTCAGGGTTTTGCGTTTGCTGGGCCGCTTCAGCCGCCGGGAGGAACGTAGGCAGGGGAGCTGGGCGGCGCCGTCGTCGTGACCGCCGTGGTGGGCGCGGTCGTGACGCTCGGGGCGCTGGTGACCGTGACGGTACTGGTGCTGGTGGTCGGTGGGGGCACGACGACGGTGGTGGTCACCGTGCTGACCGAAGGTGAGGTGGTGGAGGGGGCTGTCGTCGTGGCCGCCGCGGCGATCACACCGCAGGCCACCCGCGCCCCCGAATCACCGGTGGCTTCGGTCTCCTGATCTGGACCCGGCGCACCGTTCTCTTGGGTGTAGCGGGCGGTCGGGATATTGCCGAAGTTATCCGGGTCCCGGTGAATGATCAGCGCGCTACCCGAGCTGTTTCTGAGATCCGCCGCGGTGAACGACTTGGTCGTGGTGACGAGTTTCGCCGAGCCGTCGGGGCGCACTTCCAATGAGGTCAGGTCCCCGCTGGCCGGATAACCGGTGTGGCCGGGCGCCTGGTAGTGGCCCCCAGCAGAGTTGAAGTCCCCGGCCGCACCGCCCGTCGGGGCAACCGAACCGGCCTCACAGGTTCCCACCGAGTGGACATGCAGGCCGTGGAAGCCCGGCGTCAGGATCTGGTTGGGGCCGGCTTCGACCGTCACCGTCACATAGTCGTTCGCGAAATCGAATGTGGCGGTGGCGACCTGGGTCCCGTCGGCGCTCTTCAACTGGGTGGTGATGTTCTCCGCACCGGGCGCGGCGGTGGCCGGTGACGTATCGGGCTGGCTGCTGTTGTGATCTGTGCATGCGCCTAACGGTGCGAAGGCCGCCGCCAACATCGCGACCGCAAAGGCTACGCCGCTTTTCATTGGCTGGAATTACCCGAATTCACGCAGGTCAAAACGGACCGGTGCCGGCACAACGCGGCGGCGGCGACGTTGCGTCGGTGCTAGCGTCCGGAGGACATCCATGTGCGGGATGCGGCTATCGAGTGAGGCCCATGCGATGCAAGAACTGCTGCTGCGTGAACACCGCGATGGCCGCGGTGTCGTCACACTGACACTCAACCGGCCCCAGGCGTTCAACGCCTTGTCCGAGGAGATGCTTGCCGCACTCGGTGACGTCCTCGACGCGCTGGCCAAGGATGACACCGTGCGCGTCGTCGTGCTCGCGGCGTCCGGCACGGCGTTCTGCGCCGGGCACGACCTCAAGGAGATGCGGGCCGAGCCGTCGCTGGGGTACTACCAGCGCCTGTTCGCACAGTGCACGGCCGTCATGCTGTCGATCCAGCGCCTGCCGGTCCCGGTGATCGCGCGGGTGCAGGGGCTGGCCACGGCCGCGGGCTGCCAACTCGTCGCGATGTGCGACCTCGCGGTGGCCAGCGATGACGCGCGCTTCGCGGTCAGCGGCATCAACGTCGGACTGTTCTGCGCGACGCCGGGGGTGGCGTTGTCCCGCAATGTGCCTCGCAAGGCCGCCTTCGAGATGCTGGTCACCGGCGAGTTCATCGCTGCCGATCAGGCCCGGGCATTGGGCCTGATCAACACGGTGACCTCAGCCGAGGCGCTCGACGCCGAGATCGAGTCGCTGGTCGCGCGCATCGTCGCGAAACCGGCGGTCGCCGTCGCGATGGGGAAGGCGCTGTTCTACCGCCAGATCGAGGCCGGCATCGAGGCCGCCTATGCGGACGCGGGCTCGACGATGGCCTGCAACATGATGGATCCCAGTGCGCTGGAGGGTGTCCAGGCCTTCATCGACAAGCGCCCTCCCGCCTGGTGAGCGGCGTCCGCTACTGCGGGTGGGTCGCCAGATAGTCCCCGACCGGGATCGGGGACGTGGCGGCGTAACCGATGGGCAGCAACACATCACCGGCGGTGGTCACGTAGTACACGTCCCACCGGTAATAGCCGGTGAACGCGGCGGGATCGGCGGCGAGCACCGCCGCGTACTGATTGACCGCCTGGACATACTGGTTCGAGTGGTTGTAGCGGTGGATGGCCCGATCATGGTCGGCGGCAAAGCCGTTCGCGGCGAGGTAGCGACCGGCCGCCATGATGCTGTCGTGAGGTGAATGGATATCGGTGCCTTCGCCGTAGGCGGCGAACGTCGAAGGCAAAAACTGCATGGGGCCCTGCGCGCCGGCCGAGCTGTCACCCTGGATGCTGCCGAAGCGGGTTTCCACCAGGTTGATCGCGGCCAGGAAGTTCCAGCCGACGCCGGAGGCCGACTCCGCTTCGTGGTAGTAGTTGAGCAGTTCGCCTGCCGGAGCAGGAGACTCGATGTGCCAGGGCGGCACGGTGTCCTTCGCGGGTGTCATCGCCTGCAGCTGACGGCGGGCATCGATATTGCGGGTGTAGACGTCTAATAGGGACGACGGGATACGCGGCTGGGTGACCGCATCCCATTCGGGGTGACGCCCGATTGCGCGGTAGGCGGCCTGCTGGCGACGCGCGGCCGCCGCCAGAGTCGGCTCGGTCGCCGACGGGTCGCGCAGCGCAAGTTCGTCGGCGACGAGGTCGTCGGCCAGCTGCGCGGGATCCGACGCCAGCTGCGGCTGTGCACCGGCGGGAACGATCACCGCCCTCGTCGACCCGGTGGCGGGCACGGCCGTCGCAGGCGTTGCCGCGGTGGGCGTGTCGCGCACGGCTCTTGGTGGTGCCGCGGACTGCCCGCAGCCCGCGAGCGCGAACGTGATCACGGCCAGAACCAGCAGCCAGCGGGTCATCACAGCCCCACCATAACGATGCCCACGCCGACGATGATCGCCACCGCGAGTGAGATCAGCAGAAAACCGACGAAGCGTTCCCTGCCCGCCGAAGCGTGGTGGTCGCCACTGGCGATCGGCGCGAATTTGCGCCCGGCGCCCCATGCCGCCGCCAGCAGCGTCGCCAGCCAGTTTGCGTAGGCGGCGTAGACGATCAACGCGGCCGCCGTCACCCCCCATGCGCGCGGCAAGTCGATGTGCGGCCAGAGCAGCCCGAGCAACGCGAGGAACATCCCGTTGAGTACTGCCTCGAGGTGGCTCGAGAGCCCCATTCGCGGGTTCTTCAGGAGAGGGACGACGAGTCCGGTGAGCAAGCCGAGCAGGAACAGCCCCAGCCCAAGCCGGAACAGCAAAGTCTCCATGCCGGCAACGGTATCGACCTGGCCGCGCCCGCGTGTCGAAACGCTGGCGCACCGCGCGGGTGGCCGCTAGGCGCTGCGGCGCACGCCGCGCATGTTGCGCTTGAGCATCAGGTCGCGTTCGCTTTCGGACAACCCGCCCCAGATCCCGTAGGGCTCGCCGACCTTGAGTGCGTGCGAACGGCACTGGGTGATCACCGGGCAGGTCCGGCACAGTTCTTTGGCGCGCCGTTCACGCTGCATGCGTGCGCGGCCCCGTTCACCGTCCGGATGAAAAAACACCGAGGAATCAACACCGCGGCACACGCCGTGTAGTTGCCAATCCCAAATATCGGCGTTGGGTCCGGGGAGTTGCTCTGGCATGGGCATGTCATACCCCTCTCAAGACGCGGAAGTGTGCAACCGATTTGCAAACGGTGTCGCCGATGACCACTCGTCGCACAAGCTATTGGAGCGCAGGAAATCTCGTCAACACGGTTGCCGCACCGCGGCGGCATAACCGCAGGCCAAGAATTTACATCGCGTTCATCGTTAGGACGTGGCCGCGATGTTTTGCGGACCGAAAGCGGCCATCAGAACAGGCTTGGAAATGAATATTCCCTGTTCGTCTTCGGGGCGTGCGGCCCGCCGAGCACCGGCTGCGCGAATTTATTAATATCGCCGTAACCCGAAAACCACAAACAATTAACTGATGTGTCTGTCACAGTTCGGGGTTGGTAGCGTCGCTAGCCGATGAACCCGCTGACCGCCGCCGCGTTCGGGGCACAACCCGCGGCTTGGCCGCTGCCGAGCGCGACGACGCCGCGGCAACGCTGGCTACGTGCCGTGGCGGCCGGCGGACAGGGCCGCTACGGCAGCGCACGAGCCGACCTCGCCGCCCTGTTGCGCGACACGTCCGCGGGGCCACTGGTCTCACTCGCACACAGCACCGAGGGCTCGTTTCTGCGTCAGCTCGGCTGGCACGACCTGGCCCGCGGCTGGGACGGGCGGGCCTTGGCGCTGGCCGGCGACGATCCGGAGGCGGCCGGCGACGCGCTGATCGGGCTGGCCGCCGACGCCCTCGGTGTCGGCCGGTTCGCCGTGTCCGCGGTGTTACTGAACCGGGCCGACGATGTGCTGGCGTCACCGGGTACGCCGGCCCGGTTGGCGGTTCGCCGGTCGTGGGTGGCAGGCGAACTGGCCATGGCCATGGGCGACGGAGTCACCGCGGTGCGCCACGCCGAGCGCGCGGTCGAGCTGGCCCAGGACACGGCCGGGGTGCGGCACCGGGTCAAAAGTGAGGTCGTGCTGGCCGCCGCGCTGTGCAGCAACGGTGCCCTGGATCGGGCGCGGGCCGTCGCCGACGCCGCACTGGACGCCACCGGTCAGTGGGGGCTGGTTCCGCTGCGCTGGGCACTGGCCTGTCTGCTGGCCGACATCGGCAGCGCAACCCGTGCAAAGAAGGACGTCGCAGAAATCCGGGACATCAGTGCAGCACAGGTGCGCGACGGCGGCGGCCGGTGGCGTGAGCGCTGACTCGCGCTGAAGGTCAGCGGTACCCGTCGGTTTCCGACGTCGCCTCGTTCAACGACGCATCGGCGTAGCCGCGGCAGTAATCCCAGGTGACGTAGGCGTCCGGTTCGGGGTCATAGGCCGGTTCGTGCGGGCGTACGGTGCCGTCGACCAGCAACTGCAGCAGGTTGGCGCGCAGCATGTCCCAATCGTGGTAGTGGTCCTGCTGGCATTCGTCGCAGCAGACGACCAGGCCGCGAATTCCCCTATGCGCCAACAACGCCTCGTAGACCGCCAAGTCCGCCAGGTCGGCCTCCACAGCCGTCCGCTCCTGCGGGTCCAGCGGTTGGCCCGGCTCGATCGCATCCAGCGCCGCGGACGGATCATGCGGGTCGTCAGCAAAGGGATCGGGCGGCAAACCCGGCGGGAGGTGGTCGCGCACGCTTCTACAGTACTCAGCGGTACAGGTTTAGCGCCAGCAGACAGGGGGTGTGGTGGCCTCCAACATGGATTCCCGCGCTGATTAAGATGGGGCATTCAGCCGCGTGTATGGAGGCAGCACCCGATGTCCCTTGAGGCCAGCATCCCGATGGTGATCCCGCACGCCGGTGTCGGTGGCAGTGTTAGTGGCGTGGCTCACGACCTGGTGCCGACCGGCGGCGACAATCCGGACAAGATCGCGATGCTCGGGTTGACCTTCGATGACGTGCTGCTGCTGCCCGCGGCCTCCGACGTGGTGCCGGCCGGCGCCGACACCTCCAGCCAGCTGACCCGCAAGATTCGGCTGCGGGTGCCGCTGGTCAGCTCGGCGATGGACACCGTCACCGAGGCGCGGATGGCGATCGCGATGGCACGGGCCGGCGGCATGGGGGTGTTGCACCGCAACCTGCCGGTCACCGAGCAGGCCGCCCAGGTCGAAACCGTCAAACGGTCCGAGGCGGGCATGGTGACCGACCCGGTGACCTGCACGCCGGAGAACACGCTGGCCGAGGTGGACGCGATGTGCGCGCGGTTCCGGATCTCCGGGCTGCCGGTGGTGGACAAGGATGGGCAACTCGTCGGGATTATTACCAACCGCGACATGCGCTTCGAGGTCGACCTGGACAAGCCGGTCGCGGAGGTGATGACCAAGGCCCCGCTGATCACCGCGCAGGAAGGCGTCACCGCGGACGCCGCCCTGGGACTGCTGCGCCGCCACAAGATCGAGAAGCTGCCGATCGTGGACGGCCACGGCAAGCTGACCGGGCTGATCACCGTCAAAGACTTCGTCAAGACCGAACAGCACCCCAACGCCACCAAGGACAGCGACGGCCGGCTGCTGGTCGGCGCGGCGGTCGGTGTCGGCGACGACGCCTGGGTGCGGGCGATGACCCTGGTCGACGCCGGGGTCGACGTGCTGATCGTGGACACCGCGCACGCCCACAACCGGCTGGTGCTCGACATGGTCGGCAAGCTCAAGGCCGAGGTCGGCGAGACGGTCGAGGTGGTCGGCGGCAACGTCGCCACCCGGGCCGGGGCTGCTGCCCTGGTCGAAGCCGGTGCCGACGCGGTCAAGGTCGGCGTCGGTCCCGGCTCGATCTGCACCACCCGCGTCGTCGCCGGGGTGGGCGCCCCGCAGATCACCGCCATCTTGGAAGCAGTGGCGGCGTGTCGCCCCTCGGGCGTGCCGGTGATCGCCGACGGCGGGCTGCAGTACTCCGGAGACATCGCCAAAGCGTTGGCCGCCGGCGCCTCCACCGCGATGTTGGGCTCGCTGCTGGCCGGCACCGCCGAGTCGCCGGGCGAACTGATCTTCGTCAACGGCAAACAGTTCAAGAGCTATCGGGGGATGGGCTCGCTGGGGGCCATGCAGAACAGGAGTGCGACTGGAGCTGGCAGGTCCTACTCCAAGGACCGCTACTTCCAGGACGACGTGCTGTCCGAGGACAAGCTGGTGCCGGAGGGCATCGAGGGCCGGGTGCCGTTCCGGGGTCCGCTGAACACCGTGATCCATCAGCTCACCGGCGGGCTGCGGGCCGCGATGGGCTACACCGGCGCGGCCAGTATCGAAGCGCTGCAACAGGCGCAGTTCGTCCGAATCACCGCCGCGGGGCTCAAGGAAAGCCATCCGCACGACATCACCATGACCGTCGAAGCGCCCAACTACTACGCGCGCTGACGTGATGCTTGTGCAGTTAGCCGCACCAAGCCGCTGCCAGTGTGCGGATTCATCCGCCGGCCGCGGCGTGTCGCGTATGAAATCGCACACTCGACGCTGATGTTCGAGGAGAAGTGAGGATGACCACCCATGCGTGACATGGTCGAAATCGGGATGGGCCGCACCGCGCGGCGCACCTACGAGCTGGACGACATCAACATCGTGCCGTCCCGGCGTACCCGTTCCTCGCAGGACGTGTCGACGGCCTGGCAGCTGGACGCCTACCGGTTCGAGATCCCGGTCGTCGCGCATCCCACCGACGCGCTGGTGTCACCCGAGTTCGCCGTCGAGATGGGCCGCCTCGGCGGGCTGGGCGTGCTCAACGGGGAAGGCCTGATCGGCAGGCACGCCGACTTCGCGGAGAAGGTGGCCCGAGTCGTCGAGGTCGCCGCCAAGGAACCCGACCCGTCGGCGGCGATCCGGCTGCTGCAGCAACTGCACGCCGAGCCGCTGGATCCCGACCTGCTCAGTGCCGCGGTGGCCCGGGTGCGGGAGGCGGGGGTGACCACGGCGGTGCGGGTCAGCCCGCAGAACGCGCAGGCCCTGACCCCGGCGCTGCTGGCGGCCGGCGTGGACCTGCTGATCGTCCAGGGCACCATCGTCTCCGCGGAGCGGGTGGTCAGCGACGGGGAGCCGCTCAACCTCAAGACGTTCATCGCCGAACTCGACATCCCGGTGGTCGTCGGCGGGGTGCTCGACCATCGCACCGCCCTGCACCTGATGCGCACCGGCGCGGCGGGCGTCATCGTCGGCTACGGCTCCACCTCCGGTGCCACCACCTCCGACGAGGTGCTGGGCATTTCGGTGCCGATGGCCACCGCCATCGCCGACGCCGCGGCTGCACGGCGTGAATACCTCGACGAGACCGGCGGGCGCTACGTGCATGTGCTGGCCGACGGCGACATCCACACCTCCGGCGAGCTGGCCAAGGCGATCGCCTGCGGCGCCGACGCGGTGATGCTGGGCACGCCGCTGGCTGCATCGGCCGAGGCGCTGGGCGATGGCTGGTTCTGGCCGGCCGCGGCCGCGCACCCGTCGTTGCCGCGCGGCGCCGTGCTGCAGATCGCCGTCGGTGAGCGCCCGTCGCTGGCCCAGGTGCTCAGCGGCCCCAGCGACGACCCGTTCGGCGCGCTGAATCTGGTCGGTGGTCTGCGCCGGTCGATGGCCAAGGCCGGCTATTGCGACCTCAAGGAGTTCCAGAAGGTCGGCCTGACCGTCGGCAGTTAGCTTCGTCCCCGCGAGCAGACACAAAATCGCACGTTTCGGGCCGAATTTGTGCGATTTTGCGTCTGCTCACGCAAGGAAGTTACCCCCCGGTAGGCTGCTGCCTATGGAGCCGGATTACGACGTTCTCATCATCGGTTCGGGGTTTGGGGGCAGCGTCAGCGCACTGCGGTTGACGGAGAAGGGGTACCGCGTCGGTGTGCTGGAGGCGGGCCGCCGCTTCGCCGACGCCGACTTCGCCAAGAACTCCTGGCATCTGCGGGACTTCCTGTGGGCGCCGAAGCTGGGCTGCTACGGCATCCAGCGCATTCATCTGCTCAACAACGTGATGATCCTGGCCGGGGCCGGTGTCGGCGGGGGCTCGCTGAACTACGCGAACACGCTGTACGTGCCGCCGGACCCGTTCTTCAACGACCCGCAATGGCGGCACATCACCGACTGGCGCGCCGAGCTGACCCCGCACTACCAGCAGGCGCAACGGATGCTGGGTGTGGTGCAGAATCCGACGTTCACCGACGCCGACCGCATCGTCAAGGAGGTCGCCGACGACATCGGCGTCGGCGACACCTGGGTGCCGACCCCGGTCGGGGTGTTCTTCGGGGTCGACGACGTCAAGATGCCGGGCCAGACGGTGCCCGACCCGTATTTCGGCGGGGCGGGCCCGGCGCGCACCGGCTGCATCGAGTGCGGTGAATGCATGACCGGTTGCCGGCACGGCGCCAAGAACACGCTGGTGAAGAACTACCTGGGCCTGGCGGAATCAGCTGGCGCACAAGTGCATCCGCTGACCACGGTGACCGGGTTCGAGCAGCGGCCGGACGGGCTGTGGCAGGTGCAGACGGTGCGCACCGGCCTGCGGGCGCGCCGGGGACGCAAGACCTTCACCGCGACGCATCTGATCCTGGCCGCCGGCACCTACAACACCCAGAAGCTGCTGTTCAAGATGCGTGATAGCGGAAAGCTGGCCAATCTTTCCAGCAAACTGGGCGTGCTGACCCGCACCAACTCCGAGTCCATCGTCGGCGCCGCCACGTTGACGGTCAGCCCGGATCTGGACCTGACCCACGGGGTGGCGATCACCTCCTCGATTCATCCCACCTCCGACACCCACGTCGAGCCCGTCCGCTACGGCAAGGGATCCAACGCCATGGGCCTGTTGCAGACCCTGATGACCGACGGCAGCGGTCCGCAAGGCACCGATGTGCCGCGCTGGCGCCAGCTGCTGAACCAGGGGCGGGAAGACCCGCGCAACATCCTGCGGCTGCTGAACCCGAAGGACTGGAGCGAGCGCACCGTCATCGCGCTGGTTATGCAACACCTGGACAACTCGATCACCACCTTCACCAAACGCACCAAGCTGGGCTTCCGCCGCTATTCGAGCAAGCAGGGGCACGGCGAGCCGAACCCGAGCTGGATCCCGGTCGGCAACGAGGTCACCCGCCGCATCGCCGCCAAGATCGACGGGGTGGCCGGCGGCACCTGGGGGGAGCTGTTCAACATCCCGCTCACCGCGCATTTCCTGGGCGGTGCGGCGATCGGGGCCGACGCGGAGCACGGCGTCATCGACCCCTACCAGCGGGTGTACGGCTACCCGACCCTGGCGGTGATGGACGGCGCGGCGGTCTCGGCCAACCTCGGCGTCAACCCGTCGCTGTCGATCACCGCGCAGGCCGAGCGGGCCGCGTCGCTGTGGCCCAACAAGGGCGAGGCCGACCTGCGGCCCGCCCAGGGCGAGGAGTACCGCCGGCTGGAGCCGATCGAGCCGAAGCACCCGGTGGTGCCCGCCTCGGCGCCCGGCGCCCTGCGGTGGGGGCGTAACGAGCCGGCCAGTTCCGCGGGCTGAGCCCACCGACGCCACGACTAGGATTCTCGCCGTGACATCAACCCCGCCCCGTCCGGTTTTGGTGATCGACTTCGGTGCGCAGTACGCCCAGTTGATCGCCCGACGTGTCCGGGAAGCTCAGGTCTTCTCCGAGGTGATCGGCCACACCACGACGGTCGAAGAGATCAAGGCCCGCAACCCGCTGGCCATCGTGTTGTCCGGCGGACCGGCCAGCGTGTATGCCGACGAGGCGCCCCAGCTGGATCCGGCGTTGTTCGACCTGGGGGTGCCGGTCTTCGGCATCTGCTACGGCTTCCAGGCGATGGCGCAGGCGCTGGGGGGCACGGTGGAGCGGACCGGCACCAGCGAGTACGGCCGCACCGAAATGAAGGTCCTTGGCGGACAGCTTCATTCGGGTCCCTCCGAGACCCGGCAGGTGTGGATGAGCCATGGTGACGCGGTCACCGTGGCACCCGATGGATTTCAGGTGGTGGCCGCTACCGACGGCGCGCCGGTGGCGGCGTTCGAGGACCCGGCCCGACGCCTCGCCGGGGTGCAGTATCACCCGGAGGTGGTCCACACCCCGCACGGTCAGCAGGTGCTCAGCCGGTTCCTGCACGAGTTCGCCGGGATCGGTGCGAGCTGGACGGCGGCCAACATCGCCGACGGCTTGGTCGCGCAGGTGCGCGAGCAGATCGGCGACGGCCACGCGATCTGTGGGCTCTCCGGTGGCGTGGACTCCGCGGTCGCCGCGGCGCTGGTGCAGCGCGCCATCGGCGATCGGCTGACCTGCGTGTTCGTCGACCACGGACTGCTGCGATCCGGCGAACGTGAGCAGGTGGAGCGCGATTTCGTCGCCGCGACCGGGGCAAATCTGGTCACCGTGGACGCTGCGGACACCTTCCTGCAGGCGCTGTTGGGAGTGAGTAATCCGGAGGGCAAACGCAAGATCATCGGGCGGCAGTTCATCCGGTCTTTCGAGGGTGCGGTGCGCGATGTCGTCGGAGACACCGCCGAGGGTGAGATCGAGTTCCTGGTGCAGGGCACGCTGTATCCGGATGTGGTCGAATCCGGCGGTGGGGTTGGCGCCGCGAACATCAAAAGCCACCACAATGTCGGCGGCCTGCCCGACGATCTGCAGTTCAAGCTCATCGAGCCGCTGCGGCTGTTGTTCAAAGACGAGGTGCGCGCGGTCGGGCGCGAGTTGGGTCTTCCGGAGAAAATCGTTGCCCGCCAACCCTTCCCGGGGCCAGGTCTGGGCATCCGGATCGTCGGCGAGGTCACCGCGGAGCGGTTGGAGACGCTGCGCAGCGCCGATGCCATCGTGCGCGAGGAGTTGACCGCGGCCGGTCTGGATCACCAGATCTGGCAGTGCCCGGTGGTGCTGCTGGCCGATGTCCGCTCGGTCGGTGTGCAGGGCGACGGCCGGACCTACGGGCATCCGATCGTGCTGCGACCGGTGTCCAGTGAAGACGCCATGACCGCGGACTGGACCCGGGTGCCCTACGAGGTTCTGGAACGCATCTCGACCCGGATCACCAATGAGGTGCGCGAGGTCAACCGTGTGGTGCTGGACGTCACCAGCAAGCCGCCCGGCACCATCGAATGGGAGTGAGTTTCTCCGCCCAGCGGGCGTGGTTGCTCCCCCGCAAGCGGGTGGTACCCCCGGCCCAGACGGCGGTGTAACTGGCATTCTGCGCACGCTGGCGCAAGCTGTTGCCGGGACGGATGCGACGTATGGGACGGGTGGTGAGCCGGCGGTCGGATCCGGTTGACGATGTCGGTGGGTGGGTGTTCACTGTGCGTATCGAACACAAGTTCGAATAACGTTCGGGCCCGGAGGACACCATGACGGCGGCTGCAGCTCTTGACCGGCGGCCAGATAACCGTGCTGAACAGCTGAAACAGCTGCGTCAACGGATGGCGGAAGTGTCCGGGAAGGTCGGTGCCAGCTGGCGGGGCCAAGCTGCGGCGCAGGACCCGATACCGGCCTCGGAAAGTTTGCTGCCGATCCCGGATTCGCTGGCTGAAGCCCTGCCTGCCGGGTTGCCACGGGGGACGGTGGCGGTGCTGTCGGGGGCGCGGTCGTTGGCGCTGAGCCTGGTGGCAGCGGTGACGGCCGGCGGGGGTAACGCCGCCATTGTCGGTCAGCCGGATGTCGGGTTGCTGGCCGCGGCGGAGATGGGTGCGGATCTGAGTCGGCTGGCGGTGATCGCCGATCCCGGCGCCGACCCGGTGGAGATCGCCGCGGTGCTGATGGACGGGATGGATCTGGTGGTGCTTGGCCTGGCCGGGCGCACGGTACCGATGACCAGGGCGCGGGCGGTGGTGGCCCGCGCCCGTCACCGCGGCTGCACCCTGTTGGTCACCGACGGCGACTGGCAGGGCGCGTCGCTGCGGTTGGCGGCCCGGGTTCACGGCTATGAGACGACGGCCGGAGACGTCCCCGGATTCGGGCGGATCACCAAGGTGCGGTTGGCGATTCATGCGGGAGCATCCCGCCGGCTCGCGGGCAGGTGAGTCCGGTGTCGGCCCGCGTGCTGGCGATCTGGTGCATGGACTGGCCCGCGGTCGCCGCGGCGGCAGCGGCGGATCTGCCGGTGACGGCTCCGGTCGCGGTCACCCTGGCCAACCGGGTGATCGCCTGCTCGGCGACGGCGCGTGCCGCGGGGGTGCGCCGCGGTTTGCGGCGCCGTGAAGCTCAGGCGCGCTGCCCGCAGCTGTATGTGGTGGCCGCCGACGCCGACCGCGACGCCCGACTCTTCGAGCCGGTGATCGCGGCGGTGGACGACGTGGTGCCGCGCGCCGAGGTGCTACGGGCCGGGCTGCTGGTGCTGCCGGTGCGGGGCCCGGCTAGGTTCTTCGGCTCCGAGCGGGTGGCGGCCGAGCGGCTGGTCGACGCGGTGGCGGTGGCCGGTGTCGAATGCCAGGTCGGGATCGCCGACTGCCTGTCCACCGCGGTCTTCGCCGCACGGGCGGGCCGGGTGGTGGAGCCCGGCGGTGATGCGCGATTTCTGTCGGGACTGTCGATCCGGAATCTGGCCGCCGAACCGGCGCTGTCTGGTCCGGAACGCGATGACCTGGCAGATCTGCTGTGGCGGATGGGGATTCGCAGCATCGGCCAATTCGCCGCGCTGTCGCGCACCGACGTGTCCTCACGGTTCGGCGCCGACGCGATCGTCGCGCACCGGTTCGCCTGCGGTGAACCGGAACGTCGGCCCTCCGGACGTGAGCCGTCGCCGGAACTCGATGCCGTCATGCGCTGCGATCCACCGATCGATCGGGTCGACGCCGCCGCGTTCGCCGGGCGGTCCCTGGCGGATGCCCTACACCGGACACTGATGAATGCCGGGGTGGGCTGCACCAGGCTGGCCATCCACGCCGTCACCGCCAACGGCGAGGAGCTGACCCGGGTATGGCGGTGTGCCGAGCCGCTGACCGAGGACGCCACCGCCGATCGGGTGCGCTGGCAACTGGACGGCTGGCTGCACACCCGAGCAGCGCGAGCGGACAAGCCCGCCGTGCCCTCAGGGCCGATAACGCTGCTGCGGCTGCAGCCGGTGGAGGTGGTGTCGGCCGGGGCGCTGCAGCTGCCGCTATGGGGACCGCTCGGCGCTGGGGAGGGAGTGGACCGGCTCCGGGCCCGCCGGGCGCTGGTGCGGGTACAGGGCCTGCTCGGGCCGGAGTCGGTGCAGGTGCCGGTGCTGTCCGGTGGTCGGGGACCGGCCGAACGCATCACCTTGACGCCGCTGGGGGACGAGCCGGTGCCGCGGGGCGACCCGCGGCAGCCGTGGCCCGGACAACTGCCCGAGCCGTCGCCGGCGGTACTGCTGGATGATCCGGTGGAATTGCTTGATGCCCAAGGTAACCCGATCCGGGTGACCAGTAGGGGGCTATTCTCCGCGGACCCGGCGCGGCTGGACGGTGCCGGGCACCGCGGCCGGCTGCGCTGGTGGACGGGCCCGTGGCCGGTCGACGAACGGTGGTGGGATCCGGAGCTGGGGAAGGGGCGCACCGCCCGTACCCAGGTGTTGCTGGACGGTGACCCCGGTTCGGCGCTGCTGCTGTGCTACCGCGGGCGTCGGTGGTATCTGGAAGGGGTGTACGAATGAGCTCGTACTCCACAGCCGTCACGGTTGCGTTCCCAATCCGCTTACACGCGTCGCCTTCAGCGGTGTTCCGAACCTGTCGGTGCCGCCTGGGAGGCTTGGTCCGCGAGCGAACCTGTGGGCAGGCGTAACCTGCTCTCAGCGGGTGACCTGGAGGCGAAGCGTGGCGGGCTTGGCGGAATTTCCCCGTGACCTGGTGACGCTCGAACAGTAGCGATTCCTCGCCCATATCCTCCGTGTGAACAGCTATCAGCGCGTCGAGGGCCCTGGCCGGCGACCAGGTACACACCGACGAACCGCTGGAGTTGGATTTCCCGCTTGACGAGCTCACCCAACCGTAAGCGAAAGCGTGCCGTCGCGGACGGCTAATCCGAACGAGCCCACATCGATCGGCGCGAAATTCGGGTTCTCACCGCCGTTTTGACGCCAGCGGTTCAGTCTTTCCCGGTGCATCGATCGAGCCGGCGGGCGAATGCCCCGACCCGGTCGATGAACCGGTCGAAGAACGCGTCCGGGTCGACGTCCACCCCGATCAGCGCGTCGGGTGTCCCGGCCCCGAGCCGCGTCACGCCCCGGCTGCCGGCCAGTTCGACGTCTACCTTCGCCGGTCGGGTGCTCACCAGGTCCGGGTCCAGCGCGACCGCCGCAGCGACCGGATCATGCAGATACGCCAGATACCCGTTGCCGCGCTCATCGTGGGCTTCGAAGGAGAACCGCACCGCCTCCCCGATCATCCGGACCAGCGGATTGGTATCCGAACCGGCCGCCGCCGCCAACCGCTGCAGGTGCGCGGGCGTCATCGCGATCTGCGCGGCGAGTTCCAGTCCGCACACGACCGGCAGTCGCCGCACGGCCCCGAACGCCGCGAACACCTCGGCGGCGGCTTCGGGATCGACACTGATGTTCCATTCGGCCACCGGGTTTTTGAAGGCGCCGCCCATGATCACCAGCTGCCGCACCAGCGACGCCAGCGCGGGCTCGGCGCGCAGCGCCAACGCCAGATTCGTCAGCGGGCCCGTGACCACCGCGGTCAACCGACCCGGATGCGCGCGCGCCGCGCGCACCCAGGCCGTGGCCGCGTCGTAGCCGGTGAGCTGCTGCTCACCGGGTGCCAGCTCGGCATGGCCGATGCCGGCCGGGCCGTGCGCGCTACGGGTGGGCAGCGGACCGTGCAGCGGCCCCTCCGCGCCCCGGGACACCGGCACATCAGTGGCACCGCACAGCCGCAGCAGACCGAGGTTGTTCCGGCAAACCTGCTCGACCGCAACGTTTCCGGCTGTTGAAGCGATCCCGACCAGCTCGGCCTCGGTGCTGGCCAGCAGGTACACCAGCGCCAGCGCATCGTCGATGCCGGTGTCGACATCGACGAAGACCGGGGTTTTCACCAATGCAGGCCGGGCACCAGCCGCACCGCTTTGCGAACCGGTCCGGGTGCCTTGATCGCCGCGACGGCCCGAACCGCCCGCTTGGGGCGCCGCCGCGACGACGGCCGTGGTGCAACCGGATCGGACTCCACCCCGCGCGCCGCCGCGGAATCGGGGTAACCCAGGTAGAGCTGGTGCAGGATCCGCCGCGAGAGCCGGGGCGTGAAGTAGTTGCCGGCTTCGGCCAGGGTGCCGGTCGGGGTGTCGATGCGGGACGGCTTCTCCACCAGCCCGCGCACCACCATCGCCGCTGCGTGCTCGGCGCTGATCGCCCGGACCGGGTTGAGCTGACGCGACGGCGTGATCATCGGGGTGGCCACCAGCGGCATGTGGATGTTGGTGAACGTGATGTGGTCCGACAGTGTCTCGGTAGACACCACGTCGGCGAATGCATCCAGCGCCGCCTTGCTCGGCAGGTACGCGCTGTACTTGGGGTTGCGGGCCTGCACGCCGGCGCTGGAGACGTTGACCACGTGACCGAACCGGCGCTCTCGCCAGTGCGGCAACAGCGCCAGCGTCATGCGCACGGCGCCGAAGTAGTTGACGGCCATCACCCGTTCGTAGTCGTGGAACCGGTCGGTGGAGTTGACCACCGACCGGCGGATCGACCGGCCCGCGTTGTTGACCAGATAGTCGACATGGCCGAAGCGGCCCAGGATGTCCTTGACGGTGTGTTCCACCGACGCCGAATCGGTGACGTCGCACCCGAATGCGTAGGCCTGCCCGCCCGCCGCCCGGATCTCGGCGACCAACTCGTCGAGGGCTTCGCCGTTGCGGGCCAGGGCGAACACCGTGGCGCCGCGTTCCGCGACGGCGATCGCCGATGCCCGCCCGATCCCGCTGGAGGCGCCGGTGATGATGACGTGCCGCCCGACCAACGGCCCGGCGGGGTCGTTGCGGCGGGCCCGCTCGGGATTGAGATTCCGAGCCCAGTACCGCCACAGCTTGGGGGCGTACGACGCGAACTCCGGAACTTTTATTCCGGTGCCCTGCAACGCCTTTTGCGTTTCATCGGAGATGAAGGTAGGTCGCAGGTCGACCACGTCGAGCACCTCTGCCGGAATGCCCAGCTGGGTGGCCACCATGTTGCGCCACACCCTGGCCCGGCCGCGGGCCCGCAAAACCGGGGTGGCGACCTGTCGCGGCAGCGCCCCGCGCAGCGGCGGCAGGCCGGCGGCACCGGCGATTCCGCGATAGATGCCGCGCAACCCGATCGTGTTCGGTGCGGTCAGGTGGAAGGTTCGCCCGTCCCAGGAGGCTGACTGGTCGGCGTGCATCAACGCCACCAGCGCGTCGACCACATAGTCGACCGGAACGATATTGGTGCGGGCCGCGTCGGGAAGCGCCATCGGCGTGAGCCGGGGCAGGGCCGCTAGCTTGGCGAAGACGGGAAAGAAGTAGTAGGGCCCGTCGACCTTGTCCATCTCTCCGGTGCGGGTATCGCCGACCACCACCGCCGGGCGGTAGATGCGGTAGCGCAGTCCCGGTGTCGAGCGCACCAGCAACTCGGCTTCGAATTTGGTCTGGTGATAGGGCGTCGGCAACTCCTGGCCGACGTCGAAGTCGTCTTCGGTGTATTCGCCGCAATAGTCGCCGGCGACGGCGATCGACGACACATGCTGCAACGTCGCGTCCAGTCGGCGGGTCAGGGCGATCACCGCGCGGGTGCCCTCGACGTTGGCCGCTCGCTGCGCCTCCTCATCGGCGGTGATGTCGTAGATCGCCGCGCAGTGCACCACGTGATCGACGTCGCCGAGCTCGGCGATCACCATGTCGGTCAAGCCGAGATCGGCTGCCGTGAGGTCACCGACCAGCGGTTTTACCTGTTCACCCCACTTGGTCGCCAGCTTCTCAAATCGGCCCAGGGAATCGCGGCGGACCAGAACCCACACTTCGGCGTCGGGGTCGGTGTCCAGCAGGCGGGTGACCACCCGCCTGCCAATAAACCCGGTACCGCCGGTAACGACATAGCGCATGGCAGTCATCGTGCGCCGCTTGTCGGCTCAGGTCAACCGGGTGTGACGTAGTAGTCCGCTAATTGAAGCTGCGGATGCCGTCCCAATCCACCAGCCGCCAGCCGGTGCCGGGATTGCCGGTGATCACGATGCGGCCGGTATTGGGCAGCGGGTGGTCGGTGGCCAGGGAATCCCTGGGGTTCTGCACATTCATCAACGTCCAGTACATGATCGCCCGATTGTGGGAGAAGACCACCGGGTTGTTCTTGCCGCTGTCATAGATCTGTTGAACCGCGGCGCCGAAATCGTCATTGAACTCGTTGCCGTCGATAGACCCGGGAACCGATACGGTCCGGTCGCCCCGCAGCCACGCGTTCGGGGCGACCAGATATGTCGCCTCGGCCAGCGCCACCGGTTCGTTCTCGTACCAGCCCGCGTCGATCTCCCGGAGACCGGGCAGCACCTCGACCTGTCGGCCCAGCTTCTTGGCCAGCGGTGCGGCGGTCTGCTGGGTGCGCACCACGGGGGAGGCGTACACCGCGTCGTAGCGGTTGCCGCCAAGTTGGTTGGCCAGTTGCTGGGCTTGGCCCTGGCCCTGCTCGGAAAGGCCCGGGCCCGGGGCCTCGGTGCTGATGGTCCCGGCCGCGTTCGCCTCTGATTGGCCGTGCCGCACGAACGTCACGGTGATGCTGCGCACCTTGTGGTTCGACGAGCATCCGCTCACCAGTCCGGCGGCCAGGCCGACCGCGATCAGGGCCGCCGTGATCCGGCGGAGGTTCTGACGAGTAACTCCACGCATCTGACCAAGCCCTCCCGGTAGCGTTCGGTTGACACGGTACATATGACGATGGCCGTCGCGAGCAACTTTGAGGGGAGAGCTTCATGCCGATCGATCCGACCGCCATCGGTGCGACCACCGAGCCAACGGTGTTCGAGTGGACCGACCGCGACACCATGCTGTACGCACTCGGCGTCGGCGCCGGCGTCGACGATTTGGCGTACACCACCGACAACAGCCACGACATCAGCCAGCAGGTGCTGCCCACCTATGCGGTCATCTGCTGCATCGGGTTTGCGGCCGCCACCAAGATCGGACAGTTCGACTTCAGCAAGCTGTTGCACGGTTCGCAGGAGATTCGGCTGTTCGCGCCGCTGCCGCCGGCCGGCAAGTTGAGCGTGGTCGCCGAGGTCGCCGACATCCAGGACAAGGGGGAAGGCAAGAACGCGATCGTGATGCTGCGCGCCCGCGGGACCAACCCGGCCACCGGGGATCTCGTCGCCGAGACCTTGACGACGGCCGTCATCCGCGGGGCCGGCGGCTTCGGAGGACAGCCCGGTGCGCGGGCGGCGGCCCCGGAGATTCCCGACCGCGAGCCCGACCACCGGGTCGCCTATGTCACCCGGGAGGACCAGGCGCTGCTCTATCGGCTGTCCGGGGACCGCAATCCGCTGCACAGTGACCCGTGGTTCGCGCAGACCCTGGCCGGTTTCCCCAAGCCGATCCTGCACGGGCTGTGCAGCTATGGGTTCGCCGGGCGCGCGCTGCTCGCCGAGTTGGCCGGTGGTGACGCCGCCAAAATCGGCGCTATCGCAGCACGTTTCAGCTCCCCGGTGTTTCCGGGCGAGACGCTGACAACGTCGATCTGGCGTACCGAGGCGGGACGGGCGGTGTTCCGCACCGAGGCCGGTGGCGACGAGGGGGCGGCCCGCGTGGTGCTTGACGACGGTGCGGTGGAATTCCGCGACTGACGTCCCCCCGGCGAGCAGACGTAAATGTGCCCTATTTCCCGTGGAAATGGGCACATTTACGTCTGCTCGGCCGCGTTCTCGGTAGGCCGGTGGTGGAAGCCGGCGGTGACGTCAACCCGAAGCCGGGTCAGCTTGCGGTAGCTGATCAGCCACCGGCCGTCGACCTTGCGGTACTCCTCGTGGTAGTGGCCGTAGCCGTGGAGATGCTCCTCGGTGTCGCCGTTGGTCCACCACAGCATGTCCTCCATCGCCCACACGCCGCGCGCCGTCGTCTCCGAGGTGAGTTCGATTTCCGGTGTGTGCCCGTGATGTACCGAGGTGATGGGCACCGGGCCGTCAAGAAACGCCTCGATGGCCGCCGCCAGCGGCGCCCGGCCAACGACAACAGGGCTGCGCTCACCCGGTAGGTCCTGCCAGGTGTCGCTCACGACGTCCTCGGTGTGGAAGTCGCCGTAGCGGTTCCACTCTTTGGCGTCCATACACCGGAGGCGACCCGCGAACAGTCGCTTGATCTCTTCGATCGCCAGCAATTGCTCGACCGGTGTCATGGCACCTCCTGGGTCATTGCGTCATCTGTCCAAGCTGAGCCGCCAGCCGCCGCGTGAACGCACAGACCTGCGTGGGTCCGTCCAACGCGAACCGTGCGGTGGTGGCACGGTCGCCATCATCGTTGTGCCGTACCAGGATTCCTATGCCGTCTGAGTCCACCGCGTCGAACGCGTCTTCGTCGGTGATGTCGTCGCCGACATACATCGGCAACGGTGACTCGGCTGCATGGTCGCGCTGCCTCATCTGATCGAGGATCCAGCGCAGCGTGGTTCCCTTGTCCCAGTCGATATCCGGGCGCAGTTCGATCACCTCACGGCCGGTGGTCACCCGCAGCGCGTGGCGCCGGCCCGCGGCCCGCACCGCGGCGGTGACGTCGCCGATGTCCTCGCGTGCCGCATTGCGGTAGTGCACCGCCACAGCAAACCGCTTGTGCTCCACCACAACCCCGGCGATGCTTCCGAGCCGGTCGCGCAGCTGCTCGGCCGCCTCGGCCAGCACCGGCACCGCCGCTGCGGCGGCGTCGTTCTGCTGGTGCGCACCGTCGGGGCTGGTCAGCTCGAAACCGTGGCTGCCGGCATACCAGATTCCCGGCACGCCGACGCGCTCGCGGACGTCGGCGAGGTCGCGGCCGGACAACACCGCCACCGGGCACCGGGCCGCCAACTGCCGCAATGCCTCCGGGGCGTCGGCCACCAGAGTTGCGGTGTCGGGATCGTTGACGATCTCCGAGAGCGTCCCGTCGAAATCGAAGAACACCGCCAGCCGGCGGGAGCTGATCGCGCCGTCGGGCGCGGTGAACAGCGACATGGCATCGGGCAGTTCGGACATCCGTCGATCCCCGGTGCGCACGGCGATCTCGCTCAGGTCGGTGACCACGGCGTCGGCGTCCGACAGATCTCCGACGCCGATCACCAGTGCGAAGCCGTCCGCTCGGGCGGCAGCGACGCCGGTGGCGGTCGTGGTTACGACAACACACCTGCCCGGGGCCGCCCGTCGGCCCGCGGCCTCGATCAGCAGGGCGGGGCCGGCAACCCGGTCGACGCCGACGCGACCGGCCCGCAGACGATCCAGCAATGCGGCGTCGATGGCTGCGGTGTCGATGTCGAACAGCACCGCGTCGTGGCGGCGCGGGTCGATGGTGACCGGCACAGTGACCATCTTGCTGTCGACCATCCTTCCGTCCCGATCCCGCCGTTCACCGTAGCCGTGACCGGGTCCGCGCCGCGCCCAATGAGACACTTGTGCGTCCGTGTCTCACGCATTACAGTGCGATCAGAAGAGCTCTCGGCTAACGCACATGGTGGCTTAAGGCCATTCTTATTGGGGTACGGAGACGCGATGTTCAACCAGGTCATCCCGAGCAAGCGGTTCCGCGGCCTTGTCGCCGGTGCTGCCGCCGTCGCTGCCGTCGTTGCTGTCGCGCCGGTGACGGGCCCGCCGTCACTGCGGCATTCCCCGCTGGCCGATATCCAGCTCACCGCCGCCGACGCGTCCTGGCTGCCGGCGATGGATCAACTCCTGGATGCCATGCATCAGGCGCAAGCCTATGACCTGGCGCTGCCGTACGCCTCGCCCGGCGATGCCGGCACGCTGCTGACGATGCTGCAGAACACCAACTACGAACTGCTGATGAGCGGGCTGTCCCGGGTCACCGAGCTGTTCAACGGCGTCTTCTTCCAATCCCCGGAGGTGGTGGCCGGCGATGCCGCCGATCCTCGTCAGTACTTCGACTACTTCACCCCCGACATCTACTACCACGTGACCGCCGGGCTGGCGCCGGGCGCGACCTACGTGCTCAGCGGCTCCCTCGGCGGGGGGACCGAGCACTTCACGATCAGCACCGAGGCCATCACCGGCGGGTCGGCCCAGACGGTGGAGAATCTGGAACTCGGACACGGCCTGGTGGTCAATCCCGACGGCACGTTCACCGTGGTCATCGGCCCCGACCAGCCCTGGTGGGCAGGCAATCTCAACTTCATGGACGACAGCGACGCCACCGTTGGCGGCGCGGCCTCGCTGCTGATCCGCGACATGCTGGGCGACTGGGCGCAAGGGCCCGGCAACGTCAGCATCCGCTGCGTGGCCGACTGCCCACCGTTCTTCTCCATCCCCGAGGGCGGGTTCTTCCCCACCGACGGCGACGGCGGCGCGGCCGAATCGGCGGCGGGGTCATCGGGCATCGGCTCGATCGACTCGATGCTGACCACCTTGTTCAGCGCCTTCGCCCAGATCGTCGGCCCGTTCAACGAGCGCAGCATCGCCGGCGGCGCGTCGGTCGGCATGGAGGTGCCGGCCAACACCATGATGACGCTGGGCCCGGAGACCAGTTACGGTGCCGGCCTGGAGAGCGCGGTGGTCACCGGCGGGAACTTCGACCTGGATCCCGGTGAGGCACTGATCGTCAAGGTGCCCAACGTCGCCGCGTCCTACAGCGGCATCGAGCTGATGAACGTCTACGGCGGTGCCCTTCCCTACACCCTGTCGCAGACCACCCTCAACCACACCACGACGTTCCACGATGCCGACGGCTACACCTACTACGTGGTCAGCGCCACCAACCCCGGTGTGGCCAACTGGCTGGACAGCAGCGACGTCACCCGCGGTGAGATCTTCGCCCGCTTCGAGAACGTCACCGACCCCGACAGTGCGCTGGGACTGCCGGTGACGGCGCAGGTGGTGCCGGTCTCCGATGTCGCCAACTATCTGCCCGATGACACCCCGACCGTCAGCCCCGCCGAGTACGCCGCCGACATGGCCCAGCGCGTCTTGTCCTACGACTACGCCCTGGACGTGTCCCGCATGCACGCCCAACCCGACTGGGTGACACAGGAATTGCTGCTCTACGGCTTCAAGGGGCTGATGGGTGCCGACAACTTCGCCTCGGTATTCGGCGAGGAGCCGGTTACCCCGCTGGCGCTGCGGTTCACCGACGCGCTGAGCCCGGACTGGGACGCCGTGTGGCACGGGGTCAGCACCGACCCGTTCGGCAGCCTGACCGCGGTAGTCAACAACCTGCAGCTGCTGTGGAGCGACATCAGCCTGCCGTTCCAGTTGGCCGCCGGGCAGTCCCTGCTGTCGCTGTTCTTGCCCGGGCAGTCCGGCTCCCTGCTCAACGACGCGCTGTTCGACCCGAACAGCGGCATCATCGCCGGGTTCCTCAACGCCCGCGACGACCTGGCCACCTCGATTCTGGCGGCCACCGGCGGCTTCCCGACCGAACTGGGTACGCAGGCGGCGACGGAATGGGCGAACATGTCGGATCTGATCGCCGCCGCCCCCGAGCTGTCGCTGAACAACCTGGGCCAGCTGTTCGACCTCGCATTCGGGTGACACCGGCACTTCCGTAGTCGAACGTGTGTTCGATATCCTTGGTGGGTGGGCTGGGGCAACGGGCCGCCGAGCTGGGCGGAGATGGAGCGGGTGCTCGACGGCAAACCGCGCCGATCCGGTCTGCCGCTTGGCAGTGAGCCGGCCGAGGAGGGCCCGCAGTCCCGCAGGCGGGAGGCCTACCGGCCGCCCGACGGCAGCCGGACGGCGCCTCCGACGGTCGCCTACGCCGAATTGCACGCGCATTCGGCGTACAGCTTCCTCGACGGGGCCAGCACCCCCGAGGAACTGGTCGAGGAGGCCGTGCGGCTGGGCCTGCGGGCCATCGCACTGACCGACCACAACGGCCTGTACGGGGTGGTGCGGTTCGCCGAAGCCGCCAAGGAACTGGGCATGGCCACCGTGTTCGGGGCCGAGCTGTCGTTGGACCCGGTAGCGCGCACCGACGCCCCGGACCCGCCGGGCCCGCATCTGCTGGTGCTGGCCCGCGGTCCGGAAGGCTATCGGCGGTTGTCGCGGCAGTTGGCCGCCGCGCACCTGGCCGGTGGCGAGAAAGGTCGGCTGCGCTATAGCTTGGATGCGCTCTCGGATGCGGCCGGCGGACATTGGCACATCCTGACCGGCTGCCGCAAAGGCCATGTGCGCCAAGCGCTCACCGATGGCGGGCCGGAGGCCGCGGAGGCGGCGCTGGCCGATCTGGTGGACCGGTTCGGCGCCGGGCGGGTCAGCGTGGAGCTGACCTGTCACGGCCACCCGCTCGACGACGAACGCAACGCCGCGCTGGCCGCACTGGCCCCCCGGTTCGGCCTGTCGGTGGTCGCCACCACCGGCGCACATTTCGCGGCACCGTCTCGAGCCCGGCTGGCGATGGCGATGGGCGCGATCCGGGCCCGGCAATCCCTGGATTCGGCCGCCGGCTGGCTGGCCCCGCTGGGCGGCTCGCATCTGCGGTCCGGCGCGGAGATGGCCCGGCTGTTCGCGCGGCATCCCGCGGCGGTGACCGCCGCCGCCGAACTCGGCGAGCAGTGCGCCTTCGCCCTGCAGCTCATCGCCCCGCAACTGCCGCCGTTTGGCGTCCCGGCCGGGCACACCGAGGACAGCTGGCTGCGGGAACTGACGATGACCGGCGCCGCACGACGCTACGGACCGCGCGATCGGGCGCCGAAAGCTTACGCACAGATCGAACACGAACTGAAAATCATTGCCCAGCTGAAATTTCCGGGCTACTTTCTGGTCGTCCAGGACATCACCCGGTTCTGTCGCGACAACGACATCCTGTGCCAGGGCAGGGGATCGGCGGCCAACTCGGCGGTCTGCTACGCCCTCGGCGTCACCGCCGTCGACCCGGTGGCCAACGAGCTGTTGTTCGAACGGTTCTTGTCGCCGGCCCGCGACGGGCCGCCGGACATCGACATCGACATCGAGTCGGATCAGCGGGAAAAGGTCATCCAGTACGTCTACGACAAATACGGACGGGACTACGCCGCGCAGGTCGCCAACGTCATCACCTACCGCGGACGCAGCGCGGTCCGGGACATGGCCCGGGCCCTGGGATTCTCCCAAGGCCAGCAGGACGCGTGGAGCAAGCAGATCAGCCGGTGGAGTTCGGCGGGGCCGCCCGAGGTGGACGGCATCCCGCAACCGGTCATCGACCTGGCCACCCAGATCACCAACCTGCCACGGCATCTGGGAATCCACTCGGGAGGGATGGTGATCTGCGACCGGCCGATCGCCGATGTGTGCCCGGTGGAGTGGGCGCGCATGCCCGGGCGCAGCGTGCTGCAGTGGGACAAAGACGACTGTGCGGCCATCGGTTTGGTGAAGTTCGACCTGCTCGGATTGGGCATGCTCTCGGCGCTGCACTACGCGAAAGATCTGCTCGCCGAACACAAGGGTATCGAGGTGGACCTGGCCCGCATCGATCTGTCCGAGCCGGCGGTCTATGAGATGCTGGCCCGCGCCGATTCCGTCGGAGTGTTTCAGGTGGAGTCCCGCGCCCAGATGGCCACCCTGCCGCGGCTGCGCCCGCGGGAGTTCTACGACCTGGTGGTGGAGGTGGCGCTGATCCGTCCCGGGCCGATCCAGGGCGGCTCGGTGCACCCCTACATTCGGCGCCGCAACGAGATCGACCCGGTCGTCTACGACCATCCGTCGATGGAGCCGGCGCTGAAGAAGACGTTGGGGGTGCCGCTGTTTCAGGAACAGCTGATGCAGCTCGCGGTCGACTGCGCCGGGTTTTCCGCCGCCGAAGCCGACCAGCTGCGCCGGGCGATGGGATCCAAGCGGTCGCCGGAGCGGATGCGGCGGCTGCGCGCCCGGTTCTACGACGGTATGCGTGAACTGCACGGCATCACCGGGGAGGTGGCCGAGCGGATCTACGAAAAGCTGGAAGCCTTCGCCAATTTCGGTTTCCCGGAAAGCCACGCGCTGTCCTTCGCCTCATTGGTGTTCTACTCGGCGTGGTTCAAGCTGCACCACCCGGCAGCGTTCTGCGCGGCGCTGCTGCGCGCGCAGCCGATGGGTTTCTACTCGCCGCAATCGCTGGTGGCCGACGCCCGCCGGCACGGCGTGCTGGTGCACGGCCCGTGCGTCAACGCCAGCCTGACGTACGCCACGTTGGAGGCCGGTGGCACCCAGGTCCGGCTGGGATTGGGCAGCGTGCGTCACATCGGCGAGGACTTGGCCGAACAGCTGGTGGGGGAGCGAAACAGCCACGGCGCGTTCCGTTCCCTGCTGGACCTGACCGCCCGGATACAGCTGTCGGTGCCGCAGACCGAGGCGCTGGCCACCGCCGGGGCGTTGGGGTGTTTCGGCATCTCCCGTCGTGAGGGGCTGTGGGCGGCCGGCGCCGCGGCCACCCAGCGGCCGGACCGGCTGCCGGGAGTGGGCTCGAGCTCACACGTCCCGGCATTGCCCGGGATGAGCGAACTCGAGTTGGCCGCCGCCGATGTGTGGGCCACCGGGGTGTCCCCGGACAGCTACCCGACCCAGTTCCTGCGCGCCGACCTCGATGCGCTCGGGGTGATCCCCGCCGACCGGCTGCTGAGCGTGCCCGACGGCACCCGGGTGCTGATCGCCGGGGCGGTGACGCATCGGCAGCGGCCGGCGACCGCGCAGGGGGTGACGTTTGTGAACCTGGAGGACGAGACCGGGATGGTCAACGTGTTGTGCACGCCGGGGGTGTGGACACGGCACCGCAAGCTGGCGCAGACGGCGTCGGCGCTGCTGATCCGCGGTCAGGTCCAAAACGCCAGCGGCGCGGTCACCGTCATCGCCGAGCGACTGGGCCGGATCACCTTGGGGGCCGGATCGAAATCCCGCGACTTCCGCTGAGCCCAGATCTCTCGGCGAGCGTGCGCAGAATGCCAGATTTCGCGACTCCGAGCGTGCAACTGCGCACGCTCGCGGGTGCCCGGCATACTCTCGCTACATGACCCTCAACTTGTCTGTCGACGAACTTCTGACCACCACCCGCTCGGTCCGCAAGCGCCTCGACCTGGACAAGCCGGTGCCGCGGCAGGTGATCATGGAGTGCCTGGACCTGGCGCTGCAGGCGCCCACCGGATCCAACGCCCAGGGCTGGCAGTGGATGTTCATCGAAGACCCCGTCAAGAAGCAGGCCCTGGCCGACATCTACCGCACCAACGCAACCCCGTATCTGACCCAGCCCAAGCCGGAGTACGGCGACGCCCGCGACGAGCGCCGGCCCAAGGTGTTCGACTCCGCCAGCTACCTCAACGAGCACTTCCATGACGTGCCGGTGCTGATGATCCCGTGCATCGAGGGCCGGGTGGACGGCGCGTCCTCGGGGCGCAGCGCATCGTTTTGGGGATCGCTGCTGCCGGCGGTCTGGAGTTTCATGCTGGCGCTGCGGTCGCGCGGCCTGGGTTCGGCATGGACCACGCTGCACCTGATGGGCGAGGGCGAGCGGCAGGCCGCCGAGGTGCTCGGCATCCCCTACGACGACTACAGCCAGGGCGGATTGTTCCCGATCGCCTACACCCAGGGCACCGACTTCAAGAAGGCGCAACGGCTACCCGCCGAGCAGCTGACCCACTGGGACACCTGGTAAGCCTGATACCCCGCCGAGTGTCGGGTTATGACACGGTCTACGGCGAATCACGTGCGATAACCTGACATTCGGCACCAATCACACCGCCCCGGAGAACCCGTGCTGGCGCCATGCCTCATATACCGCGACGGCGGCGGCGTTGGACAGGTTCAGCGACCGCCGCCCCGCCAGCATCGGGATGCGGACCTGATCGGTGATGTGCGCATCGGCCAGGACGGACTCGTCGAGTCCGGTCGGCTCCGGGCCGAACAGCAGCACGTCACCGGCGCGGTAGCGCACGTCGGCGAACGACGTGGCGGCGTGCGCGGTGAACGCGAACACCCGATCCGGGGCCAGCGCCGCCCAGGCGGCCGGCAATGACGGGTGCACGGTGACCGACGCCAGGTCGTGATAGTCCAGTCCGGCGCGCCGCAGTTTGGGTTCGGACAGATCGAAGCCCAGGGGCTCGACCAGGTGCAATTCCGCGCCGGTGCCGGCCACCATCCGGATCGCGTTGCCGGTATTGGGCGCGATGCGAGGTGAGTAGAACATCAGCCGGAACATGGTCTCGATCATGGCAAGTTTCGGTAAGAGGTGTGGTAGGGCAGGCCGCAGGCTGTCATACTCGTCAAATTCCGGGGGACCAGCTACGAACGAGGCGCCAACAGTGAAACCCAGCGCAGCGGCGGGCGAGATGGCCGTGGTCCGGTGACGCTATTCGACCAGCCCACCGGGCTACCCCCGGCTGCCGAAGACCACGATCCGGTGGAGGCCGCGCCGGTCAAGCGTCCGCCGAGATGGGCGGTCGGCAACTGGCCGGTCCGCTGGAAGGTATTGGCGATCGCGCTGGTGCCGATGGTGTTGGCGATGGTCTTCGGCGCCTTGCGCATCTCCAGTGCGACAACCGAGGCCGGCCAGTTGCGGCGGACCGCCGACCGCGCCGAGCTGGTTCCCGCGATCACCGACTACATGGCGGCATTGGGTGCGGCGCTGGTAGCCAGCTCCTCCGACGCTGATGCCGAAGGTGCCGAGGACGCCCAGAAGGACTTCGACAGCCACAAGCAAGATCTCCAGTCGCGGCTGGCGGCCATCGATGCGGCATCCGACGTCCGGTCCGGCGTCAAGACGTTGATCGGCGGTGGCCAGGCGTTATTGGACAAGGTCACCTCGCACAGCATCGAGTTGCGAGACCTGGTGACCGGCTATGCGCCGATCCTGCTCACCGCCGAGGACGCCATCAACGGGTCGGTGCGCATCGACAACGTCGGGATCCGGGCACAGACCGAAGGCCTGAGCCGTGCGGTGGGCGCCCGCGGCCAGATGATGATGCAGCAACTGCTGGTCAACCGGGGCGGCGAGCTGCCCGAGCCGATGTTGCGCACCTCGATGATCACCCTGGCCGGCACCGAGCCGTCCACCCTGTTCGGCATGAGCGAGGTGCTCGGTGTCGACACACCGGAAGCCAAGAAGCTGCAGCAACAGCTGGTGACCCGCCTGACGATCATGTCCAATCCGGAGTCGCCACTCGCCGGCAACCCCGAACTGCTGAACTCAATTCAGGCCACCGACAAGATCGCCAGCCAGGTAATCGCGGGCACCACCAGCACCGTGACCCGGTCGGTCGAGGACCTGGCCGCTGAGCGGCGCACCGCCGCCGTCCGCGACACCGTGTTGGTGCTGGTCGCCCTGGCGGTCGCGCTGGCCGTCGTGCTGCTGGTCGCCAGGTCCTTGGTGGCGCCGCTGCGGACCCTGCGCGACGGCGCGCTGAAGGTCGCGCACACCGATCTTGAGGACGAGATCGCCCGGGTACGGGCCGGCGACGAGCGGGAACCCTCGCCGCTGCCGGTGTACACCACCGAGGAAGTCGGCCAAGTCGCCCACGCCGTCGACCAGCTGCACGCCCAGGCGCTGCTGCTGGCCGGCGACGAGGCCCGGCTGCGGCTGCTGGTCAACGACATGTTCGAGACGATGTCGCGGCGCAACCGCTCACTGGTGGACCAGCAGCTCGCGCTCATCGATCGGTTGGAGCGCGACGAGCACGACCCCGACCGGCTCGACAGCCTGTTCCGGCTCGACCACCTGGCTGCCCGGATGCGTCGCAACGGCGCCAACCTGCTGGTGCTGGCCGGGGCGCAGACCGCTCAGGACAAGGGCCGGCCGGTGCCGTTGTCGACGGTGGTCGACGCCGCCACCTCCGAGGTCGAGGATTATCAGCGGGTCGACACCGCGATGGTTCCCGACGTCACGCTGATCGGTCCGGCGGCCGGCGATGTCGTGCACCTGTTCGCCGAACTGATCGACAACGCGCTGCGCTACTCCCCGCCGGAGTCGCTGGTACGGGTCTCCGCCGCGGCGACCGAGGACGGCGGGGTCGGCGTCCAGATCATCGACACCGGGCTGGGCATGACCGACACCGATCTACGGATCGCCAACATGCGGTTGGTCGCCGACAGCGAAGTCAGTCCCGACAACGCCCGGCACATGGGTCTCTTCGTGGTCAGCCGACTGGCCCAGCGACACGGAATCTGGGTCCGGTTGACGGCGAGTGCGGGCGGTAACGGCATCATCGCCGAGGCGTCCCTGCCGCCCAGCCTGCTGGTCGGCGCGGCCGATGATCTTCCGCAGCGCCGCCAATACTCGGAACCTGCACGGCCGATCCCCACCCGCAGCGAGCAGGCCCCAACCGTCGCGCCGTTGGCCTCGCTGTTGCCGCAGCGCACTCCCGGACGCAGCGGTGTCACCGGCGTACCGGTCGAGCCGCCGCCGCAACAGCCGGTCGAGCAACCGCCGCGTGAACAGCCGTCGCCGGTCGCCGCCGCAGCCGGTGACGACCTGATCTACCAGCGGATGCTCTCGGAGTGGCTGGTCGACCCGCACGAGCTGGCCCGCAGCGCCGACCTGGATTGGAAGTCGGTGTGGGACCACGGCTGGACGGTGGCGGGCGAAGTGGAGAATGTAGCGGTGGTCGACCACACCGAGGGAGGGCTGCCGGTGCGCGATCCGGGCGCCCGGCTGGTGCCCGGCGCGGCGGACGACACCGCGGACACCGAGGTCGACGAGCCGTACCCGGTAACATCGAGACACCAGGCCCGAGAGCGTGACCCCGACGCGATCCGTGCCTCCATCAGCAGTCATTTCGGCGGGGTGCGGGCTGGACGATCCCATGCCCAGCGAACGAATGAAGGATGGGATCAGCAATGACGCGTGCTGTGGCCGCAGTACGCGGTGACGACTTGGGGGCACCTCCCGCTTGCGGGGGAGAGTGGCGTCGATGAGCAGCCCAGCTGGCCCGTCGAACAGCTCGCTGGATTGGCTGGTCTCCAACTTCGCGCGTGAGGTTCCCGGAGTGGCCCACGCGCTGCTGGTCTCGGTGGACGGGCTGCGGGTCGCGGCCAGTGAACACCTGCCACCCGATCGCGCGGATCAGCTGGCCGCGGTCGCATCTGGGCTGGCCAGCCTGGCCACCGGCGCCGCGCAGCTGTTCGAGGGCGGCGGGGTGCTGCAGACGGTGGTGGAGATGGAGAACGGCTATCTGCTGCTGATGCGGGTCGGTGACGGATCGCATCTGGCGACCCTGGCCTCGACGTCGTGTGACATCGGCCAGATCGCCTATGAGATGGCGGTTCTCGTCGAGCGGGTCGGCTCCGTGGTGCAGTCCTCCCGGCGTGCGCCGCTGCGTGGCTGAGGTCGTGGTGAGCTGGCATGGACAATCGTGAGCCGGACGAAGCCGAACCCGAGGTGCGCCTGGTCCGCCCGTACACGCTGACCGCCGGCCGCACCAGCACCAGCGTGGATCTGCCGCTGGAAGCGCCGGTCGAGACGCTGCAGTCGGCGCTGTCGCACCGCTGGCCGCCGAACGACACCCGCGCCAGGATCATCGAGCTGTGTGTCCGAAGGCTGTCGGTCGCCGAGATTTCGGCCAGGCTGGATGTGCCGCTGGGTGTTGCGCGTGTGCTGGTCGGCGATCTGATCACATCGGGTTACCTTCGGGTGTACGCGACGCTGGATCGCGCCAGCAGCGACGAACGCCGTGACCTGATAGGAAGGACGCTCCGTGGCCTACGAGCACTCCGATAGGCGTGGCGCCGCGTCGACGAAGATCGTCGTCGCCGGCGGTTTCGGAGCGGGCAAGACCACCTTCGTGGGAGCGGTTTCGGAAATCCTGCCGTTGCGCACCGAGGCGATCGTCACCGACGCCTCCGCGGGTGTGGACGCGTTGGAGGCCACCCCGGACAAGCGGACGACGACGGTCGCGATGGACTTCGGCCGGATCACCCTGGCCGAGGATCTGGTGCTGTACCTGTTCGGCACCCCGGGGCAGCGACGGTTCTGGTTCATGTGGGACGACCTGGTACGCGGCGCGATCGGCGCCGTCGTTCTGGTCGACTGTCGGCGGCTGCAGGACAGCTTCGCCGCGGTCGACTTCTTCGAGCACCGCAACCTGCCGTTCCTGGTCGCGGTCAACGAGTTCGACGGCGCGCCACGCTATCCGCTCACCGAGGTGCGCAAGGCGCTGGCGCTGCCCGACCACATTCCGGTGATCAACGTCGATGCGCGCGACCGCAGATCCGCGACCGACACCCTGATCGCGATCAGCGAGTACGCGCTGGCCAGCCTGACGCCGACGCCGCATTGACCGAACCACTGCGCTGGACCGACCGTGAGTTCGTCGGCCACGACTTCCGTGACGAGGATCTGTCCGGGTTGCACACCGAGCGGGTGGTATTCGACGAGTGTGATTTCAGCGGGGTCAACTTCGCCGAGTCCCACCATCGCGGATCGGCCTTCCGCAACTGCCGGTTCGAGCGGGCATCGCTGTGGCACAGCGAGTTTCACCAGTGCAGCCTGCTGGGCTCGACGTTCGTCCAGTGCCGGCTTCGGCCGTGGACCCTCGACGAGGTGGACCTCACGCTGGCCGTGCTCGGTGGCAGCGATCTACGTGGCGTGGACCTCGGCGGCTGTCGGCTGCGTGAGGCCGGTCTGGTGGAGGCCGACCTGCGCAAGGCCGTGCTGCGCGGCGCCGATCTGACCGGGGCCCGCACCAACGGGATACGTCTGGACGAGGCCGACCTGCGTGGCGCCCGCGTCGATCCCACACTGTGGACCACGGCCTCGCTGACCGCTGCCCGGATCGACATCACCCAGGCGTTGGCCTACGCCGCCGCACACGGGCTGCGGCTGGACGGCGAACCCGGCGGGCCGTGAGCGAATCACCACAGTGAGCTGAGTTCGGCGAACGCCGCGTTCAGCAGCGAGCCGAGGTCGGCTGATGTCGTCTCCGCGCCCAGCTGGGTCAATTGCGGCATGAGTGCCCACTCCAGGGTTCCCAGCAGATCCGCGTGGGTGGGGAAGCCGTCGTTGGCGGCCAGCACCGCGGTCGCCAGATCGTCGCGGGCGTTGAGGATTCCGGCGGTGATACTGGTATTCGGATCGAACAGCGCCTCGCCCAGGATTGAACCCAGCTGCTGTCCTCCGGTCTGCAGGTCCGTCCACGCCTGCGTCCAGTTGCCGGAAGTCAGGTCACCCTGCAGCGCATGGAACGTTTCGGTGGCGTTCTGCTGCAACAGCTCCTGCGCCAACAGCAGGGGCAATTTGATGTCATTCCCCGCCAGGGTCAAGGCGTTCGTGAACGCCGCTAGGCTGCCGGACGGATTGGTGAGGAAGTCGTGGGTGACGGCAGCCCAATCGGGGCTGAGGGCCGGGGTCAGCCGCAGCCACATCGGGGTGAACGGATCGGCGCCGAACATCGCGGTGAACTGGTCGGCGCCCATCGCGTCGCGCAGGTCGTGCATCCACAACTGTTCGGTGACCCAACTGGTGTTGGAGGTC
The DNA here is from genome assembly GCF_059812545.1 of Mycobacterium sp. NGS50. Lineage (NCBI taxonomy): Bacteria > Bacillati > Actinomycetota > Actinomycetes > Mycobacteriales > Mycobacteriaceae > Mycobacterium > Mycobacterium sp. NGS50. The sequence continues at coordinate 35,479 of NZ_JCALCW010000014.1, read as the reverse complement.
CTGGCGACATCCATCGCGTAGTCGTAGGTCAGGACGCGTTCGTTCATCATGGCCGCGTACTCGGCAGCGCTGACCGTGGGTGTGTCGGCCGGCAGGTACTGGCTCACGTCGGCCACCGGAACCACCTGGGTGGTCACGGGCAGACCCGTGAGGTCGGTGCCTTCGGGCAGGTTCAGATAGCGTGCGTAGACGGCGCCGTTTTCCAGGCCGCCGGTGTCCAGCCAATTCGCCACACCCGGGTTCTGCGCGCTGACCACGTAGTAGGTGTAGCCGTCCGCATCGTGAAACGCCTGGGTGTCGTTGTAGCTGTTGATCGCCAACGGGTAGGGCAGCGTTTGGCCCCACGCGGTGTAGAGGTTGATCCCGCCGTACTTGGCGACGTCGACATCGGGCACCTTGACGATCAGCGCCTCGTCGGGGCTGAGGTTGAAACTTCCGGCCGAGTTGTACTGGGCTGCCGCGGCCCCGATGACGCCGGTGCTCGCGTTGGCGAACGGGCTCATCGTATTGTCGGGGACGGTGATGCCGCCCTGCTGAGCCAGCGCGAGCATGGTGCCGTTGGTTCTGGGCAACCCGTCGAGCAGGCTCTGCAGCGCCGACTGTATTGCGCCGGGGGACAGTTCGGTGTCGGTCACGCCGGGGGCGGCGGCCGGGCAGTTGGCGACGCATTCGATGCTGACTGTCGACGGGCCGGCCGCCCAATCGCCCATCGTGGAACGCACCAGGAGGTAGTTGGCGCCGGCATCGTTGACGTAGTTGATCGAGCCGTCAGGTCTGGTCGGAGCGATGTCGATGGTGTAGGTGCCGTCGGGATTGATCTTCAAACCGGTCTCGAGTTCCAGCGATCCGATGGTCGTGCTTCCGGTCGGGCCGATCGCATTGGTGTTCACGCTGAGTTCTGCGGAGCCGTCACTGAAGGTCCCGCTGATGACGTAGCTCGCCTTCGGGTCGAGGCCCTGCGTGATGTTGTAGAAGACATCGGGGTTGTCCAGTAATGCCCATTGCCGGACGTCGGCGGCATTCCCGTTCAGCACATCGGGTATCTGCCCGAACAGCTGGCTTGGGAGTTGGGCGTGCAGCGCCAGCATCAGTTGCTGTAATTCCAGGTTTTGCAGCAGGTTTGGCAGAAGTGCGTTGTTGCCCGGCGTGCTCCACGGCATCAGGCTGTCGGTGTCCACCCAATGCTGTTGCGCCGCCAGGATATCGTCGATCAGCGGCTGCAACGCCGCATCGGCCGAGGCCAGCGACACCGAAAGCGACACTTCGGTGGCGGCCTGCGGGGTGGCGAGTGCGATCGCCAGCACCGCCGTCGCGATCCCGGCCGATTTCACACCGCGGGTGGGCTTGGTGCGTGCCATGAGCATTCCCTTCGATCCGGCGCCCAACGGGGTAGTTACAGACTGTAATGACAAAATGTTGCGGCAAAAGTAGCAGCGGGCGCCGCCGGGGTCAAGAGTTGGTTTGCGCCGATGTCAGGGCGACAGGATGCCGTTCAGCAACGCATCCGTTAACGACTCGGCGTAGGCGTCGAGGTCGGTGACGTTGCGTATGCACAGCGCCTGCATCGCCGCACCGACGATCAGGTCGAGGACGGTGTCGGCGTCTACCGGGCGCAACACATCGCTGTTGCGGGCGAACAGTTCTCGCAGATCGGCGCTGAACACGGCGCTGTGCCGTTCGTTGAGGCTGGCCTGCAACGCGGGATCGGAGCGCATGTCCACCATCAGGCCGGGCAGAGCGGCGGCCGCCGCGGGGTTGCCCAGCCAGCCGATGATGTTGCGGATCAGCGTCTTGAGTTCGGTCACCGCGTCATCGGAGGTGTGTACACGGGTGGCGTCAGCGGGAAATGCGGCGTCGTAGATGACGTGCGCTTTCGACGGCCATCGCCGATAGATGGTCGGCCGGCTCACCCCGGCGCCTTCGGCGATGGCGTCGATCGAGGTGTCGCGATAGCCGCGCTCGACCAGCAGTCGCCGGGTGCTGTCGAGAACCGCGGCATCCACGTTCGGGTCGCGGAATGGGCCGAGGCGATGCTGGCCGCCGCCACGTGTCATCACATCTCCACAGGTGAGCGGCCGGCGGACCCGCCGGCCTTGCAGGGGGAGCCCAGCATAGCGAACAGCGGCCAACCGCCGCTCTTGACTGTAGTTACAAGCTGTAATTACTATTCGTATCCACAATGACGAAGGAGGCGGCCATGACGGTCATGATCGACGGCGCGAGCATCGACTTCGGCACCGATGAGCTCCCTGATCTGCATGGCGTGCTCCGGGAGCTGCGGGCCCGCGCCCCCTATGCCGCGACCACCTATCGCGGCATGCCCGCGATCATCCTGCTCACCAACGACCTGGTCGCCGCCGCGTTCAAAGACGATGAGACGTTTCCGGCCGCAGACATGTACAACCTGACCACCCGCCCGGTGATGGGCCAGACGATTCAGTGCATGAGCGGCACCGAACACCGCACGAATCGAGCCCTGGTGTCGGGGGCGTTTCGGCGCGCGCTGATCCAGACCTATACCGCCGAGCTTCTGGAACCGATCGCGCACCGCCTGGTCGACGACTTCGCCGACCGGGGGACGGCTGACCTGACGGTGGAGTTCACCAGACAGTTCCCGCTTCAGGTCACCAGCGCGATGCTCGGCCTGCCGATGGAGGACTGGCCGAAGTTCGCCGAATGGGCGCACGACCTGTTTTTGTTCCCGAACGATCCCGATGCGGCACTGCGGGCATCGGCGGCGTTCACCGAGTACCTTGAGCCGTTCGTGGCCGAGAAGCGCAGGTGTCCCGGCGATGACCTGGTGTCCAAGCTGGTGACCGCGGAGATTGACGGTGTGCGGCTCACCGATGAGGAGATCTACGTCTTTACCCGGCTGCTGTTTCCCGCCGGTGTCGATACCACCTATCCCAGCATGGGAAATCTGCTGTATGCCTTGCTGACCCATCCCGAACAGCTCGAGCGGTTGCGCGAGAATCCGGACGGTGTCCGCTGGGCTGTCGAGGAAGCAATCCGGTGGGAGCCGGGACCGGCCATGGTGCCCCGGATCGCCACCACCGACCGCGTGTGGCGCGGCATCGAAATACCTGCCGGCACATGGTTGTTGCTGGCGATCGCTGCCGCGAACCGCGATCCGCAGGTGTACCCCGACCCGGACCGCTTCGACATCGACCGACGCGCGGTGGCATCGGTGAGCTTCGGTGGCGGACCCCACGTGTGCCTGGGCCAGTTCCTGGCACTCGCCCAGCTGCAGACAGCGGTACGCGTCCTACTCGAACGGCTGCCCGGGCTGCGACTGGTCGAACCCGATCAGGTCCGCATCGCCGGCCTGCTCGGCGTGGAACTGCGCGGCCCCTCGCAGCTGCGGGTCCGCTTCGACGCTTAGCGCTTGAGGCGGATCTTCCACCACACCACGGTGCTGTAGAGCACCGACAGCAGCACGAGCATCGCCATGTCGAGGAACCAGATGCCCTTGGTGTGTTTCCAGAGGCCGTCCTGCGGGATCTGCGTGACCTGGATCTTCGGGGTACAACCCGCAGGCGCGACCGGCTCCGGGTTCTGCGGAGTCGGCAGCGGCATGCAGTCCTTGGGGATCGAGTCATGGTGCAGCAACGTGTTGAAATCGATCGTCGACGCACCCGCGGCGTAACCCCATCGGCTGGGCGTAATCCACGACACCTGATCCAGCCCGATCCGACCGGTCACCGGGATCATGCCGCCGCCGAGCACCAGCTGCGACATGATCGACACCACCAGCATCGGCATGATCTGCTCGTTGGAGTTCGCGAACGACGACAGCGCCAACCCGAGGATCGCCGATGCCACACAGGTGCCGGCCACGGTGAGGAACAGCGAGAAGCTGGCGCTGCCGAACATCGGGTCCGGCGGGTTGGGCGCCTTCTTGCCGATCAACACGATGATCGTCGCGATCGCCGACTGGCCGATGGCGAACCCACAGAACACCGCGATCTTGGCCAGCAGATAGGCCATGGTGGACAGGCCCACGGCCTGTTCTCGTTTGAAGATCGGGCGCTCGCCCACCAGATCTCGGATCGTCAGCGCGGTGCCCATGAAGACCGCCCCGAGATTGAGCAGCACCATGATGTATTGGGGTTCGGTGGGCGCATCCAGCCCGGGCATCTGCAGCCCGTGTTTACCCTTGACCGTCAATGACAGCGCGCCGACCAGGAACGGCAGTATTCCCAGGAAGACCGAATACCCGCGGTCGGAGACGATCAGCCGGACCTGGCGGCGCGCGACCGTCGACAACTGTTTGAGGATGTTGGAGGCGGGTGGCGCGCCGAGGTCGGCCGGCGGTGTCGTGGAGACCGCAACAGAGGAGGAGCGCTGGCCGCCCTTCCGCTGTTGATAGGTCTGGTTGGCGACCTCGGCCTTCTCCACGGTGCTGACCGAGTCGAAGATCTCGGCCCAGTTGGTGGTACCGAACCAGGAGCCGACCTGATCGGGCTTGTCGCAGAACGCCGTCCGGCCACCGGTCCCCAACAGCAGGATCTGATCGCAGACGTCGAGGTAGGAAATCGAGTGGGTGACCACCAACACCACGCGGCCGGCGTCGGCCAGCCCGCGCAGCATCAACATGACCTGGCGGTCCAGTGCCGGGTCCAGACCTGACGTCGGCTCGTCGAGCACCAGCAGCGACGGCCCGGTCAGCAGCTCCAGGGCAACCGAGGCGCGTTTGCGCTGGCCGCCGGATAGTTTCTCCACCCGGGTCTCGGCGTGCCGCGTCATCTCCAGCTCTTCGAGCACCTGCGCCACCGCCTGGCCGCGGTCGGCCTTGGTGCTGTCCGGCGGAAGACGCAGCTCGGCGGCGTAGCCCAGGGCCTGGTTCACCGTCAGCTGGCGGTGCACCACGTCGTCCTGCGGGACCATCCCGATCCGGCTGCGCAGCGAGGCGTATTCGTTGTGGATGTTGTGGCCCTCGAAGATGGTCGCGCCGGTGCTGGGGTTGGTGTATCCGGCGATCAACCGGGACAGCGTCGACTTGCCGGCGCCGGACGGGCCGATGACGGCGGTCAGGGTGCCCGGGCGGGCGGTCAGCGTGATGTTGTGCAGCAGCCGCTTTTTTCCGTCCTCGACGTCGAAGCACACGTCCTGGACTTCGAGGCCGCCGGCGCGGGACTCGGCTTCACTGCGGCGCACCAGGGTGCCGCCGGTGAACGTCAGGTCGACGTTACCGATGGTGACTACGTCACCCTCGTTCAGAATCGCCGACCCGATCCGGGTGCCGTTGACGAACGTCCCGTTGATGCTGCGGTTGTCCCGGATCTCGGTGCCCAGCGGAGTCGAGATCAGCATGGCGTGGTGTCGCGAGGCCAGCACGTCGGCGATGACGATGTCGTTGTCGGTGGCACGGCCGAGCGTCAACGCCCCCGACGGCGCGTCCGGGGCGGCGCCCGGACGCAGGATGTCCATCATCTTGGTCGCGAAGTTGCCCGCTTCCGGCGGTTTGGCGGCCGCGGGAGCCATCCGGGTGGCGGCTTGCCCGCTGGGCTGCGGCGCGCTGACCGGGTAGCTCGGCGGCGGCGCCTGCTGGGGCGGATACGACGGCCCCGGGTTGAGGTGCGGACGCTGGTAGGGGCCGGGCCGTTGTTGCCGCGGAGCGCTCGGCGGCGGAGGCGGGGGGATGTGCGGAGCCGGCCGGGGGGCTCCCATCGTCATCGTTTGGGGCGGCCGGCCGGCAGCGCCGTGGTGGCGCCCGACCTCGAAGTGCAGCGGCGGCCCGTCGGGGTTGCCCAGGTTGATGTTCTGGCCGTCGCGGATGTCGACCATCGGCACCCGGTGGCCGTTGACGAAGATGCCGTTCAGCGATCCGTTGTCGACCGCGATCCACCGGCCCTGGTCGAAGCGCAGCAGCAGGTGCGCGCGCGACACCAAGGGGTGCGCGACGCGCATATCGGCGCGAAGATCGCGTCCGACGACCACGTCGTGGCCTGGTGCGAAGGTACGTTGATTCCCGTCGTAACGGACGGTCAGCGCAGGCGGGGCTGATTGACTCATCGGGACAACTGTAGCCGTTCGGATACCGGTCGCCTGCACTAACCGCGCGGGCAAGGGCCAGTCGCGGCTCTTATCGCGCCAGCGCGTCAGGGGCGCCGGTGACCGCGCACTGGGTCCGGCTGTAGATCGACGGCATGCACAGATTGCAGTGTGTGCATGCCGACGTCGTCGCCGCGTCGGCCGCGATCCGGTTGATCAGGTCGGGCTCGGCGAGCAGCGCCCGACCCATCGCGACGAACTCGAAGCCCTCCGCCATCGCCAGATCCATGCTCGCCCGGTTGGTGATACCGCCGAGCAGGATCAGCGGCAGCGACAGTTCGGCGCGGAACAGTTTGGCGTCGCGTAGCAGGAACGCGTCCTGGTAGGGGTAGGCACGCAGAAACTTGTTGCCGGTCATCCGCACGCCCCAGCGCATCGGCGGCTTGAAGGCGCGGGAGAACTCCTTGACCGGGGCGTCGCCGCGGAACAGGTACATCGGGTTGACCAGCGAGCTGCCGGCGGTCAGTTCGAGCGCGTCCAGCCCGCCGTCGTCCTGCAGCCATTTGGCCGTGGTCAGCGCCTCCTCGATCGGGATACCGCCGCGCACCCCGTCGCTCATGGTGAGCTTGGCGGTCACCGCGATCTGGTCCTGCACCGCCTGGCGCACCGCGGTCACCAGCCCGCGTGCCACCTTGGCCCGGTTGGCCAACGAGCCGCCGAACTCGTCGGTGCGGCGGTTGATCAGCGGAGAAAGAAAGGAGCTGGCCAAATAGTTGTGGCCCAGGTGGATCTCCACGGCGTCGAAGCCGGAGTCGACCGCCAGCTTGGCGGCGTTGGCGTGCGCGGCGGTGACCTCCGCGATGTCGTCGCGGGTGGCCTTCTTGGCGAACCGCATCCCGATCGGATTGAAGAACCGCACCGGGGCCAACGCACGCGCCTTGTTGGAGCGGGCGTCGGCCACCGGGCCGGCGTGACCGATCTGAGCGCTGACCGCGGCCCCCTCGGCGTGCACGGCGTCGGTGAGCCGACGCAATCCGGCGACCGCCTCCGGGCGCATCCAGATCTGCTCGCCGGAAGTGCGCCCGCCGGGGGCGACCGCGCAGTAGGCGACGGTGGTCATCGCGACCCCGCCGGCCGCCGGCAGCCGGTGATACTCAATGAGGTCGTCGGTGACCAGGGCGTGGGGGGTGCGCGCTTCGAAGGTCGCCGCCTTGATGGTCCGGTTGCGCAGGGTGAGCGGGCCGAGTTTGGCGGGGCTGAAGATGTCGGGCGGGGCTGCCATACCGGCAGCTTATAAGCCGGCTGTCGAGTGTCGACTTGATGCACGCATCCAGTGCCCATGGCGTGCCACAACCCGACACTCGGCGAGCATGAAAGGATGCTGTCCGTGGGTGCGATCACGTTGGACGGCAAGGCCACGCGCGACGAGATTTTCGTCGACCTCAAAACTCGGGTGGCCGCGTTGGCCGCCGCGGGCCGCACGCCCGGGCTGGGCACCATCCTGGTCGGCGACGACCCCGGCTCACAGGCCTACGTGCGCGGCAAGCACGCCGACTGCGCCAAGGTCGGCATCACCTCCATCCGCCGCGACCTGCCGGCCGACATCAGCACCGCCGAACTCAACGCCACCATCGACGAGCTCAACGCCAACCCCGAGTGCACCGGCTACATCGTGCAGCTGCCGCTGCCCAAACACCTGGACGAGAACGCGGCGCTGGAACGGGTGGACCCGGCCAAGGATGCCGACGGCCTGCACCCGACCAACCTGGGCCGGCTGGTGCTGGGCAAGTCGGCGCCGCTGCCCTGCACGCCGCGCGGCATCGTGCACCTGCTGCGCCGATACGACGTGCCGATCGCCGGCGCCCACGTGGTGGTCATCGGCCGCGGCGTCACCGTCGGACGGCCGCTGGGGCTGCTGCTGACCCGACGTTCGGAGAACGCCACCGTGACGTTGTGCCACACCGGCACCCGCGACCTGCCCGCGCTGACCCGCCAGGCCGACATCATCGTGGCCGCCGTCGGGGTACCGCATCTGCTGACCGCCGACATGGTGCGGCCCGGTGCTGCGGTGCTCGATGTCGGGGTCAGCCGCACCGACGACGGGCTGGTCGGCGATGTGCACCCCGACGTGTGGGAGGTTGCCGGTCACGTCTCGCCGAACCCCGGCGGGGTGGGTCCGTTGACCCGGGCGCTGCTGCTGACCAACGTCGTCGAATTGGCGGAGGGCGCCGTGTGATTCGTGTCGCCGAGGTGCGCCGGGCGGTGGGGGGCCAGTGGCCCATCCTGGTGGTCGGGCTCATCTTCATCGCGGCGTTGACGCTGGTGGCGCTGAACTTCTGGCGCCGCGGCGCGCTGCTGATCGGCATCGGTGTGGGAGTGGCGGCCGGGCTGCGGCTGCTGCTGCCCGACGAGCGGGCCGGGCTATTGGTGGTGCGCACCAAAGGGATTGATTTCGCCACGACGGCAGCGGTGTGCACGGTGATGCTCTACACCGCCTCGACGATCGACCCGTTAGGGACGGCCGTTTAGACGGGTCGCCTCGCGTCCCGTGCCCCTGAGATCGACGCTGGCGCGGTGTCCTCTCGCACTTTTTCGCGCGGGCGTCGACCTCGTGCGTTTACAGCCCCGGAATCCCCGGGATCTGCGGCAGGTTGGGAATCTGGCCGCTGGCCAGCGAACTCATCATCGACGGGCAGTACATGGAGATCGCGATGCTGGTGAACAGCTGCGCCATGGCCGGGGACATGCCCCCGCTGTTGCCGGTCAGGCTGGATGCGGCCGAGGCGACCGAGCCACCCGGTTGGGCCAGCTGCGGACAGATGGACTGACCGAGCGAGACCGCGCTGCTGGGGTCGCCGTAGTTGACCCCCGCGCCCTCGAGGGCCGACAGAAACGAGTCGTCGATCGCATCGGCGCGCGCCGGGACCGCGAACAATGCTGCCGTCGCGACCAGCACCACAACCGAAATCAGCGCCCGTCGAAGGCCCCTACTGCCAGTCCGTAACTTCGCCACCGCGTGCTCCCCCCGCTAGTCCTGTAGAAACAGTGGGCTACCGCGGTCACATTGGCGACACGACACGGTCACGCTTCGACGGCTATGCGGCGTCGCGACGTCAGTCGGGCAGCGACAGCGGCAGCCCGAACGGGGTGAGCAGGTTGTTGTCGAATCGGGTCAGCGCACTGATCCGTGGGCCGGTCAGCGTCAGGACGAGCAGACCGGCGCCGTGCCGGATCCCGCCGGCGGGTGCGTGCAGGTACGCCCCGAACGCGGGTTGGCCGTTCGCGCGGGTCGGCACCAGGTCATATACCCGCCCGGCACCAAAGATGGCGCGGTAGAAGCGTGCCACGGTGTCGCGGCCGTGGTACTCCAGCGGAATCGGGGGCATCGAGACGATGACGTCGGCGGTGAGCAGGTCGACCAACGCATCGACATCACCGCGCTGATAGGCGCGGACGAAGTTCGCCACCAAGGTCTGCTCGGCCGGTGAGCCGGCCGGTAGCGCAGAGTCCGGGCGGCGACCGTGCATGGTGGCGCGGGCGCGTTTGAGGGCGCTGGTCACCGAATGGATGCTCGCGTCGAGCAGATCCGCGACTTCCTCGGCGTGATAACCCAGCACGTCACGCAGGATGAGCACGGCGCGCTGCCGGGCCGGCAGCAGTTGCAGGGCCGTCACGAACGCCAGCGAAATGGCTTCGGCTTCTTCGTAACGCGCCTCCGGGCCCAGCGGCGCGCTCACCGCCCCCTCCAGCAGAGTGTCGGGATAGGGCTCAAGCCAGGTGATTTCACCGAGCCGACTCGGTTCGGGCGGTTCAAACCCGGAGAAGTCCCACTGCGTGGCCGGCTTTCGCTTGACCGCGCGCAGCGCGCTCAGACATTGATTGGTGGCGATGCGGTAGAGCCAGGTGCGCATCGAGGCCCGCCCTTCGAAACCGTCGAGACCCTGCCAGGCCGCGAGCAGGGTGTTCTGCAGTGCGTCCTCGGCGTCGTGCAGGGAGCCCAACATCCGATAACAGTGCGCCTGCAGCTCACGACGGTGCGGCTCGACCAGCCTCCGAAACGCCTCGCCGTCGCCGGCCCGCGCCTTGGCGATCAGCCCGGTTGCGTCCACCGTGCACCCCCCGTTGTCCTCACGCCTGAAAGTACTGACGCCGGCGGACCCGAGAACTGGGCGCACCGTGAGCGACCAGTTTCGGCGCCGGGTCGTCTCTACATCTTTGACAGTTACCGATCCGTCGTCGAGGAGGACACATGAGCGTTGCCGGACAAACCGTATTGGTGACCGGCGCCAACCGAGGAATCGGGCGGGCGCTGGTCGAGGAGGCCCTGAACCGAGGCGCTCGCCGGGTGTACGCCACCGCGCGCCGACCGGTCACGCACCCCGACGACCGGGTCAGACCGCTGATCTTTGATGTCACCGACCGCGCCCAGATCCACCAAGCCGCCGAGGACGTCGAATCGCTGGACCTGCTGATCAACAATGCCGGCGTCGCCCGCTACGACGACCTGGGGGATCGTGCCGTGTTGGACGAGCACCTGGCCGTCAACCTGTTCGGCATCTACAACGTGGTCCGGGCGTTCCTGCCGCAGCTGATGCGTTCCGGCGGCGCGATCGTCAACAACCTGTCGATCAACGCGCTGGCCCCGTTGCCGCTGATCCCGGCCTACTCGATCTCCAAGGCCGCCGCGTTCAGCTTGACCCAGTCGCAGCGTGCCCTGCTCGCCGGACACGGGGTACGTGTACACGCCGTGCTGACCGGTCCGGTCGACACCGACATGAACGCGGGATTCGACATTCCCAAGGCCGCACCGGCATCCGCCGCGCGCGCCATCTTCGACGGGGTGGAACGGGGATGCGAGGACATCTTCCCCGACCCGATGTCGCAGTCGCTGGAGCCGGGCTGGCCCCACGGCGCGATCAAGACGCTGCAGCGCCAATACGCGGCGCTGCCGGACCCGCAACCCACCGCCTAGTCACAGGAGAAGACCATGGATACACAATCGGCAAAGACCGTCCTGGTGGTCGGCGCCAGCCGCGGCCTGGGGCATGGCATCGCGTCGCGGTTCGCCGAAGCCGGGGCCCGGGTGGTCGCAGTTGCACGCACCGGTCCGGCCCTGGCCGAATTGGCGGCCACGCACCCCAACATCCACGCTGAGATCGGCGACGCCGCCGATCCCGGGGTGGCGTGGAACCTGCTGGACATTCACCGCCCGCAGGTGCTGATCGTGGTCGCCGGCGCTACCCCGGTGATGGGGCCGTTGCAGCACCAGACCTGGGAAACGTTCTCGGTCAACTGGAATGCCGATGTCAAGATCGCCTTCAACTGGTTGCGTCCGGCACTGCTGCAGCCGCTGGCACCGGGCAGCCGGGTGGTGTTGATCAGCAGCGGCGCTGCCATCGCGGGATCACCGGCCAGCGGCGGATATGCCGGGGCAAAGGCCACCCAGCGGTTCATCGCGGCCTACGCCCAAGAGGAGGCGCACCGCGCCGGCCTGGATCTCACCGTCACCACCGTGCTGCCCCGGATCACCCCGTTCGGCGACGTGGGCCGCCGGGGAATCCGCGCCTACGCCGCCCGCACCGGCCAAACCGAAGACGCCTACACGCAGCAGCTCGGAAAACCGTTGACACCCGAGCTGGCCGGCGCCGCCCTCGTCGACCTGGTGGCGGCCGACCCCGACACCACCGCCGCCGAGTACCTGCTGACCGGGGCCGGCCTGCAGAAGCTGCCCGCAACGCAGGGATGACGCTGCGGCTATGGCGACAAAGTCCGCCTCACCCGCGTCCTGGACGCAGGGTCAACCGGCGGCGGATTCCAGCGTCGCCCGCATGCTGACGGTGATGTACGGCAACGCCAGCCCGGTCGCGTTGACCAGCGCCGGGTGGGTGGCCAGCAGCTGGCGGACCTGATCGAGGGTCTTGGCGCGCACCTCGGTGGGGGAGGTGATGCAGTAACTGCGGGAGGCCACCAGGTCGACGAGTGCCTGCGGGGTCAGGTAATTCGTCCACTGAAAAGAGAACTGTTCGATGTCGGTGAACGGCGCCGGCAGCACCACACCGTCGTCGATCGCGTCGCGGGAATCCTCGCGGCCGATGATGTGGCCCAATTCCTTGACCCAGCCCAGCCGTTCGTCGCGGGTGTTCCACACCAACCCCAGCCGCCCACCGGGCCGCAGCACCCGCACCAGCTCGGGGATCGCCCGTTCCGGGTCGAACCAATGCCACGCCTGCGCGACCAGGACGGCGTCAACGCTGTTGTCGGGCAACGGGATGTCCTCGGCGGTGCCGAGCAGTGCGGGGGTGTCCGGCAGTGCCGTGCTGAGTACTTCCAGCATCTCGGCGATCGGGTCGACGGCCACCACGTCCAGGCCGCGTTCGACCAGGCGGGTGGTCAGCTTCCCGGTACCGGCCCCCAGATCGAGCACGTCGCGCGCCCCCGCGGGCAGCAGCCAGTCGATGGCCTCCGGCGGGTATGACGGTCGGCCCCGCTCGTAGGCGGCGGCCTGGGAGCCGAAGGACAGCGAACGATCGTGCCGGGCGCCGGTGCTCACTTCCTGGCGCCTTGGCTGGCCAGGGTGAGTGTGTGGCGGATCAGCTCGCCCACCGGCTCGGTCTCCACCAGGAATCCGTCGTGCCCGCAGACGGAGTCGACGATCTGCAGGCCGTCGCATCCGGGCAGCAGGTCGGCCAGTTCTTGCTGCTGGCGCAGCGGATACAACCGGTCGGTGGTGATGCCGCCGACCACCGCGGGGACGGCGCAGCCACGCAGCGCGGCCGCGACACCGCCGCGCCCGCGGCCGACGTCGTGGCCGCTCAACGCCTCGGTCAGGGCGACATAGCTGCCGGCGTCGAACCGCGACACCAGCTTGGCCCCTTGATGTTCCAGGTAGCTCTGCACCGCGTAACGGCCAGGTTCTTTGTCGTCTTGAGCGCGGTTGGCGAACCGGGTGTCGAGTTCGGTCTCGCCGCGATAGGTCAGGTGCGCGATGCGGCGGGCGATGGCCAGCCCACTGTCGGGGCTGCTCCCGGTGTCGTGGTAATCGCCGCCCTGCCAGTTCGGATCGGCTTTGATCGCCGCGATCTGAGTGGACTGGGTGCCGATCTGATCGGCGCTGGCCCGGGCGCCGACCGCGAGCAGCAGACCTGCGCGCACCCGCTCGGGATGGCCGATCATCCACTCCAGCGCGCGCGCACCGCCCAGCGATCCGCCCACCACCGCGGCCACCTCGCTGATGCCCAGCGCGGCCAGCGCGGCAACGTCGGCTTCCACCTGGTCCCGCACCGAGACCGTCGGAAAGCGTGAACCCCAGGGCTTTCCGTCCCGGGCCCGCGAGCTTGGCCCGGTCGAGCCCCGGCAGCCGCCGAGCACGTTGGTGGCCACCGCGCACCAGCGGTCGGTGTCGATCGGCGCGCCCGGTCCGGCCACACCGTCCCACCAGCCCGGCGTCGGATGCCCGGGTCCGGCCGGACCGGTGATGTGTGAATCCCCGGTCAACGCATGCAGCACCAGCACGACGTTGTCCCGTGCCGGTGACAGCGCGCCCCAGCGCTGCACGGCGATGCTGACGTCGTCGATGACCGCGCCGTTCTCCAGACGCAACGCACCGATGTCAACCAGCCCGATCTCGCCTTCGGCGGGCAGGGTCTGGGTCGGCACGTCGGAAATGGTCATCACACCGCCGCCGCCGCCGAATCCTTTGAGGCGCTGTGTTGTTGGGCCGCGGCGAAGCCGAGCTCCAGGTCGGCCAGGATGTCGTCGATACCCTCGATGCCGACGGCCAGCCGCACCAGGCCCGGGGTGACCCCGCTGGCCAGCTGCTCTTCCGGGCTGAGCTGGGCGTGCGTCGTCGACGCCGGGTGAATCACCAGCGACCGCACGTCGCCGATGTTGGCGACGTGGCTGTGCAGGCTCAGCGCGTTGACGAAGGCCTTGCCGGCCTCCGCTCCGCCGGCCAGCTCGAAGGACAACACCGCGCCGGTTCCCTTCGGCGCCAACTTCTGTGCCCGCTCGAACCACGGCGAGCTGGGCAGCCCGGCGTAGTTGACCGACAGCACTTCGTCACGGCTGTCCAGGAACTCGGCCACCCGCTGCGCGTTGGCCACATGGCGCTCCACCCGCAGGCTGAGCGTCTCCAGGCCCTGGGCGACCAGGAACGCGTTGAACGGCGAAGCCGCCGCGCCCAGGTCGCGCAGCAGCTGCACGCGGGCCTTGAGCGCGAACGCCGGTGCTCCCAGGTCAGCGAACACCACGCCGTGGTAGCTCGGGTCGGGGGTGGTGAAGCCGGGATGGCGGCCCTGCGTCCAGTCGAAGGTGCCGCCGTCGACGATGACGCCGGCGATCGCCGAACCGTGCCCACCCAGATACTTGGTGGCCGAATGCACCACGATGTCGGCGCCCTGCGACAGCGGTTGGATCAGGTACGGGGTGGCCACCGTGTTGTCGACGATCAGCGGCACGCCGTTGGCATGGGCGACGGCCGAGACCCCCGGGGTGTCCAGGATGTCGATTTTCGGGTTGGAGATGGTCTCGGCGAAGAACGCCTTGGTGTTGGGCCGCACCGCGGCCTGCCACGAGTCGAGGTCGTCGGGGTCCTCGACGAAGGTGACCTCGATACCGAGCTTGGCCAGCGAGTAGTGCAGCAGGTTGTAGGTGCCGCCGTAGAGCCGCGGGCTGGACACGATGTGATCACCGGCACCGGCCAGGTTCAGGATCGCGAAGGTCTCGGCGGCCTGCCCGGACGCCACGAACAGCGCCGCGACCCCGCCTTCCAATGCGGCGATGCGCTTCTCGACGACATCGGTGGTCGGGTTCATCAGCCGGGTGTAGATGTTGCCCGGAATCTCCAGCCCGAACAGCGCCGCGGCGTGGCTGGTGTCGTTGAAGGTGTAGGACGTCGTCTGGTAGATCGGCAGGGCACGGGCATTGGTGGTCGGGTCGGGCTCCTGCCCGGCGTGGACCTGCTTGGTTTCGAACGACCAGCTCGCGCTCGGATCGCTGTTGTTGTCGGCGGTCATGTATCGATGCTTTCTATGAGTGGCGTGGACGCAGGTTTCAGCGCCAGCAACTTAGAATCGGTCGGAATCGGTATGAGGCACGCATCAGGTTCCCCTGTTCTACTCGGGGGGCCCGTTATGGCGGACCCGCGCTTGCCGCGTAGCCGACGGCGGCTACTCAACCTGGTCATCACCCGGGGCACCCCACCGCGGTTGGAGGGTTGCCGGCCAGCAAGCCGGGGCTTGACGCTGGCGCTCATGACCGTTTTAAAGCCTAGCGCATGTCGCCGATCACGTGCCACCAACCGGGGGCCGGGCACTCGACCCAGGCCGCGCCGAGTGGGATATCCCCGACGCTCGCCCGGCGTGTCACGTCGTGAGGATGCCACTCGGCGTGGTCAAGCCGATCAGTGTGGCCTCCGGTAGGACGTCAGGTAGTGCGGCAGCGCGATGGCCGGGTCCAGGTCGTCGGCCGGTTCGGGCGGGCCGGCCACCAGCGTCAATGGCACGACGCCCGCCCAGTGCGGCAGCCCCAGGTCTTCGGCGTCGTCGGCCGGGCCACCAGCGCGCACCTTGGCGGACACCTCGACGAGATCGACGGCGAGCACCGCGGTCGCCGCCAGCTCGCGGGGGTTGGCCGGCCGGGTATCGGCGGCCCGGCCCGCAACGACGTGATCGAGCAGTGCATCGAGCGCGCGACGCTTCTCGCGCTGGTCGTCGACGAGACGCGCGGCGCCGAGGACCACCACCGAGCGGTAGGACATCGAATGGTGCAGCGCCGAGCGGGCCAGCACCAGACCGTCGACCAGGGTGGCGGTGACACAGACCGGCAGGCCCGCGGGGCCGGCGGCCAGCACCGGACCACTGCCGGTGGAACCGTGCAGGTACAGCGTGTCGTCGATGCGGGCGTGGGTGGTCGGCAGCACCACCGGGTAATCCCCGCGGATGTAGGCCACATGACAGATGAGTGCCTCGTCGAGGATGCCGTGCACGGTTTCGCGGTCGTAGCGTGCCCGTTCCCGATACCGGGTGGGGGTGGTCGTCGAGGTCGGTGCATAGGTCTCGGTCATGGGATTGCCCTTAATTACGTACTAGTACATAATGATGTTCGTGCCAGTACAATACACGATCGGTGGTTCCGGTGCGGAGGCCATCGCGGCGAGCATCGAGGACGGCATCTCCCGAGGAGCATTGGTGCCCGGCGCCGCGCTGCCGCCGATCCGAGCGCTGGCCACCCACCTGCAGGTGAATCCCAACACCGTTGCCGCCGCCTACCGGCTGCTGCGTGATCGTGGTGCCGTTGAAAGCTCGGGCCGACGCGGCACCCGGGTGCGGGACCGGCCTGCGACCACGCCACGGTCATTGCTCGGGCTGGCGGTGCCGCCGGGGGTGCGCGACCTGTCCACCGGCAATCCGG
Source organism: Mycobacterium sp. NGS50 (assembly GCF_059812545.1). Classification (NCBI taxonomy): domain Bacteria; kingdom Bacillati; phylum Actinomycetota; class Actinomycetes; order Mycobacteriales; family Mycobacteriaceae; genus Mycobacterium; species Mycobacterium sp. NGS50. Next base: position 19,075 of record NZ_JCALCW010000014.1, on the reverse strand, counting down.
ACCCCGCGCTACTGCCGATCCTCGAGGCCCCGCCGCGACAGCCCGGGGCGCCGGTGCTCTACGGGCATCCGCCGATCGCACCGGAACTGGCGGCACACGCCCGCGCCGCGCTCGGCGGCGACGGCGTCGCCGCCGAGCATCTCGCGGTGACCTACGGGGCACTGGACGGAATCGAGCGGGTGCTCGCCGCCCACCTGCGCCCGGGAGACCGGGTGGCGGTGGAGGATCCGGGCTGGGCCAATCTGCTGGATCTGCTGGGTGCGCTGGGGCTTTCGCCGGAACCGGTCGGCGTCGACGATGACGGACCGCTGCCCGCGGATCTGGCCGGCGCGCTGCAGCGCGGTGTGCGCGCGGTGGTGGTGACCAGCCGTGCCCAAAACCCCACCGGCGCAGCTGTATCCGCGCCCCGGGCCGAGGTGCTGCGAAACCTGTTGGCGACCCGGTCAGATGAGGTGTTGCTCATCGAGGACGACCACTGCGCCGGCATCGCCGGTGTGGGGCTGCACCCGCTGGCCGGATCGACGCGGCACTGGGCATTCGTCCGGTCGGCGGCCAAGGCATACGGCCCGGACCTGCGGCTGGCCGTGCTGGCCGGGGACCGGCGCACCGTGGAGCGGGTGCACGGCCGCCAGCAGCTGGGGCCGGGATGGGTCAGCCACCTGCTGCAGGATCTGGCCGTCGATTTGTGGCGCGACGAGACAACTACCGGACTGGTCGGCCAGGCCGAAACGGCCTACGCGCACCGCCGTTCGCTGCTTTGCGGAGCGCTGGCCGACCGTGGTCTGGTTGCGCATGGCCGCTCCGGGCTCAACGTCTGGATTCCGGTGCCCGACGAGACGGCGGCGATGACCCGGCTACTCGCGGCGGGGTGGGCGGCGGCGCCGGGCAGCCGATACCGGATCGGCAGCGCCCCGGGGATCCGGGTGACGATCGCCGGGCTGCACGATGCCGATGTCGATCCGCTGGCCGATGCGCTCGCCGAAGCGGTGCACGGCGCCGGTCCGGTGAGCGTGTGACCGGCTGGATTCGGGTCATGCAATAATTCCGCAGGTAAGGCGATGACGTTGCAGGAAGCCGGTGTGAATCCGGCGCGGTCCCGCCACTGTCATCGGGGAGCGACCCTCAACCGCCACGGCTCTTTGCGGAGTTGGAAGGCGAGGCGAGCTGTGATCCGAGAGCCAGGATACTGGCGTCATCGCGTCCTGCGACCCGGGGCGGTGTACCCCGAGAGAGCTGACGAACACCCATGTTTCGCTTTTCTCGGGTGGCTGCCGGCGGTCTGCGATGACCGCGCCGATCTGGATGGCCGCCCCACCGGAAGTACATTCAACGTTATTGTCCGCCGGACCCGGGCCGGGGCCGCTGTTGGCATCGGCAGCCGCCTGGACTGCGCTGTCCGCCGAGTACGCCGCCGTCGCCGATGAGCTGACCGCGCTGTTGGGGGCGGTGCAGTCGGGCGTGTGGGAGGGACCGTCGGCCGAGGTGTACGCGGCAGCTCATGCCCCGTACCTCGGGTGGCTGCTGCGTGCTGGGGCCGATGCGACGGCGGCGGCCGCCCAACAACAGGCGGCGGCCGCCGCCTACAGCAGCGCGCTGGCGGCGATGCCGACAACGGCCGAATTGGTCGCCAACCATGCCACCCATGCCGTGCTGATCGGTACAAACTTCTTTGGGATCAACACGATCCCGATCGCACTCAACGAGGCCGACTACGCCCGGATGTGGGTGCAGGCCGCAACCGTGATGACGGCCTACGAGGCGACCGCCACCTCCGCCGTGGCGGCCGCGCCCCAGCTCGAGCCGGCGCCACCGGTGCTCAAGGCGCACTCGACGGCGGCCCAATCCGCAGACGCCACACCGCCGGAGCCACCGCAATGGTTCCTCGACTTCGCGAAGTGGCTGGAAGGACTCGTCCCTCAGCCGCCCTACCCCGACAGCGGCGAGTACCCGCTGTACGCGGAGCTGCTGGAGTTCTTCGACAAGATCGGGTTCGGCGACATCTCCGACCCGCTGGCGCAGTGGTTCGCCAGTCTCGGGGGTTCATCGTGGTTGCCGCCGGCCGGGGTGCCCGGATCGTGGCTGGGCTGGACCGGCAACCCGCTGAGCTATCTCAACCCGGCCTACCTGGCCTACATCCTCTCGGTGCCGCTGGACCCGGGGTCTTACATCGCGTTCACCAGCATCGTGATCATCGACGATCTGTTGGCGATCATGTACACCGCGTTGTTCAATCCCCAAGCCCTGGTCCTGGTCGCACCGCTGGCGTTCATTGAGATCGTCGGGTCGACGATCGGCAACACCGTGCAGGCGCTCAACTACCTGATCACCCAGACGGTGCTGTTGCCGGCGCTGTTGCCGCTGTTGGCCGGTTCGGCTGTGCTGGCGCCGGCGGGGGTGCTCGGCGGTCTCGGCATCGGAGCCTTGGCGCACCTGGCACCCGCCGTTCCCGCCGTGGGCTCATCCGTCCCGCCGTCGCTGGGGGCGACTCTGGCCCAGCCGGTTTCGGCACCGGCGCCGACACCCACATCGGCACCGGCCCCCGCGCCGCCGCCGGCGCCGGCACCGGCCCCCACCCCGCCGAGCGGTGCCCCGCCGCCGACTCCGGCAGGGCCGCCGTCGGTGAGCATGCCGGCCGCGATGTACATGGTCGGCGACTTGGGCCTGGGTGCCCGACGCGCGGCGGGCACCAGCGCCCGCAAGAGGCCGCTGCCGGATCCGGACAGTGCCGATATCGCTGTGGCCGAACCGGCTTCGGGGCAGGCGAGTCCGCAACGGCGCCGGCGCCGGGTGAAGACCGGCATGCTCGGACGCGGGTACGAGTACATGGATCTAGAGCCCGATCCCGCACCGGAGCCGGCGTTGGTGACGGCGTCGGATCGCGGTGCTGGACGGCACGGTTTCGCCGGCACGCATCAGATAGCCACCGTCCGGCCGGCGGGGCTCACCACGCTGGTCGAGGACAGGTTCGGCGGCGGCGCGGTGAGCCCGATGATGCCCAACACCTGGACGGCGGACGAGCCCTAACCGCCGCAGCGGATCCGATTCCCGCTGCGGTCCAACGGGTCCGATCCCAATCCCAGGTACTTGTCGCGCAGCTTGTCCCACAACTCGAGCTGGGTCCAGTCGGGTTCGTCGCGCATCTGCTGGTCGTTGGTGAGGAATGGATTCGGCAGCATGACCGTCATCATCTGCTCATCGCGCCCGTTGTAGAGACGCACGCCCCAGGACATCGGGTGGCCGTCCTTGCCGATCCGGCGATACAACTCGGCGCGGGTGCAGCGGCGAATGCGGCCCAGCTCGGTACCGCTGGCGCGGTGCTTGCCGATGCACAGGTGAAAGTGCCAACGGCCGAAATCGACGGTGGCGTAGCCGTCGAGCATCGAGATCCGCTTGGGTGCGTTGGGTGCGGCCACTTCCCAGGCGGCGCCCTGCATGATGATGCCGAACCAGATGTCGTCCCAGTATTCGTCGAAACACAGGTGCAGCAGTTCCAGCAGGCTGTTCTGGTCGGTGGGCAGCGGCCAGAGTTGTTCGCGGCCGCGGTCTTCGGTGTCGACGATCGGGGGATCGGCGATGACGCTCGCGGTGTCGGCTGCTGTGACAGTGTTCTCGGTCATGAGGTTCCCTTCCTGTTTCGGTCCTGGCGAACCTGGGGTTTGCGAGTGAGCACGCAGTCGCCGCACAACCCGCCGCCGGGCGTGCGGTAGAACAGGCAGCAGGTTGTGCGCCGGTAGCCGGTGCCGGATGCGGCGAAACGCACGGCGCCGGTGAGCCGTTCGTCTGCGCACAGGGTGCGCGCGAGTTCCCAGCCCGGCTCGGTTGCCAGGGTGCGGGCGGCTCCGAGAACCGCGGACGCGGCGTTGCCGCGCAGCAGCAGCTCCGAGATCGGGCCGAGCCGGCGCACCGCGTCGGCCAGCGGCGCCAGATGCCGGTCCAGGATCATGTCGGCCAATCGTGGCTGCAGGTTTTCCCCCTGCCAGGCCAACGGATTCGGCAGGTGCAGCCGAGCGGTGCCGTCGGATTCGCGGTACCACAATTGTTCGGGAGCCAGATCCACCAACAGTCCGTGCTGGGCGAGCGCACCCAATCCGATCGACCAGAGCCGCGCCGCGTGCCCCAGGAACAACGTTGACACCGCCACCCGGCGATCCGCGGACCCGAGGCGCTGCGCGACGTCATCGACCGCCTGCGACAGCAGCCGCTGGTCGGTGTAGAGCCGGGTTACCGCGTGCCAGCAGGCACCATCGGCCGGCCCGGTCGAGACCGCGAAATAGGGGCTGACGGCCGACAACTCGCCCAGCGCCGAAACCGTGTGGGCTTCGGGCGCGCAGCGCAGTGAACTCGGTGCCCGCCCGCGCAGCAGCTGCGGCAGATCACGCAGTGCGACAGTGTCGGCATCAGCGCCGGAACGCACCGTGACAGCGTCAGGATCGGCGGCGGTGACGATAGCTTCGGAGGTTTCGGTGGGCGTCGCCGCATGCCACCCCTCTCGTGACAGCACCCGGATCAGTGCGGCACGCAACGGCTCCGGGGCGTCGACGCGAGCGGTCCGAGCGCCAGTTCCGGTGCCGAATGCGAACATGCCGCTGGCCGAGTCGAAGCGCAACGTGTCGGTGTCGAACATCGCGCCGATGCGCCCCGCCAGCATCAATTCCTCACCGACGGTATCGGTCAGGGTGCCGGCCGGATCCAGCAGCCAGACCCGATCGGCCACCCGCAACGCCAGCTCCAGGTCGTGGGTGCTCAGTATCACCGCCAACTGCTGGTCGCGGGCCAGCTCGCGCAGCAACCCGAAAAGACCGGCCCGCGAAGACACATCGAGGAAGGCGGTCGGCTCGTCGAGCACCAGCAGCCCCGGCCGCTGGGCCAACGCCCGCGCGGTCAGTACCCGCTGGCATTCACCGTCGGAGAGCTCCGCCGCCGGCCGATCGGCCAGATGCTGCGCGCCGGTGGCCGCCAGCGCCCAGTCCACGATCTGCTCGTCGGCCGGACGCAGCCGGGCAGCCAATCCCAGGTGCGGAATGCGGCCGAGCCCGACCAGTTCCCGGGCCGACAGCAGCCCCGGTTCGATCCGCTCGGTCAGCACCACCGCGACCCGGCGGGCCAGCTCGTCACGGGGCAGCCCGGTGAGGTTGGCGCCGTCGAGCAAGACACGGCCGTCGAGCGCGGGCTGCAGCCCGGCCAACGTGCGGATCAGGGTGGACTTGCCGGCGCCGTTGGGGCCGATCAGCACGGTGAGTTCGCCGCGGCGGGCCCGTGCCCCCAGCCCGGTTGCCACCGTCACCGACCGGCGCCGGGTGCGGTAGCCGATTGCCAGATCAACAAGTTCAACCGCCGGCGTCATGCGGGCAACCCCGATCCGCGACGGGTCCGCAGCAGCACGGTGATCACAACCGGGGCTCCGACCAGCGCCGTGACCGCGTTGACCGGAATCACCAGGTTGCTACCCGGCACCTGGCTGACGATGCCGCACCCGAGCGCGGCCGTCGCACCCAGCAACGTCACCGCCGGTACCACCACACGATGATCGGAGGTGCCGACGGCGATGCGGGCCACATGCGGTACCACCAGGCCGAGGAAGGCGATCGGCCCGCAGAACGCGGTCGTCACACCGGCCAGCAGCGACGCCGAGCCGACCGTGATGACCCGCGCCCGGCGCACGTTGATACCCATCGTCGCCGCGTAACTCTCGCCGAGCAGCAAGGCGTTGAGCGGCCGGATCGTCAGCGTCGCGGCGACCAGCCCGACCGTCACCAGCGGTAGCAGTAGCCGCAGATCGGCCCAGCCGGTTCCGGCGAAGCTGCCCAGCCCCCACAGCAGAAACTGCTGCACCCGCTGCGGGTCGGCGTAGACCATCGCCAGACTCACCAACGCGGTGCTGGCCGCGCCCAACATCACCCCGATCAGCAGCAGCGTCGCCGCCGAACGGGTCCAGCGGGACAGCGTCAGCACCAGGGTCAGCATCGCCGCGGCACCCAGCGCTGCCGCGATGACCCCACCGGCGCGGCTGGCCCCGGCCATACCGGCGGCGAATCCAGCGCCGGCCGCCCCACCGAGCAGCACCACCAGCGCCACGCCGAGGCTGGCGCCGGAACTGACGCCGAGAATGTAGGGGTCGGCCAGGGTGTTGCGGAACAGCGTCTGCAGTTGCAGGCCGGCAACCCCGAGCGCGGCCCCGGCGGCCAGCGCGGTGAGCACCCGGGGCAGCCGCATGTTCGCCACGATCACCTGCCAGCGGGGATCGGAGGGTTGCATGCCCAACAGCACCCGGACGGTGTCGGCCAGCGGCACGCGCACCGGACCGAGCACCAGCCCCAGCAGCGCCAGCGCCAGCACTGCGGCGGCGAGGCCGGCCAACACCAGCGTGGTGCGCGTCGGTGTTCTCATCGGGCCACTCGTTGGTAGAACTCGAATGCATGGCCGGGGGCCAGCTCGGGGTGCAGGATCGCAACCAGGTCGCCGAGCAGCAGATCCGGTCGCGCCGTCCCGCGTTCCCAGTAGGTGTTGTGACCTTGCGTCCCGACGGCCTTGGTCGCCGACCACACCTGTCCGCTGCGGACCGCGGCGAGCTCGCCGTACCGACTGTCCTGGGACACCGCGTCGCCCACCGTTTTCCAATCGTCGGTGACCAGCCACAGGGGTGCGCTTCCGGCGCGGGCGTACACCGACTCGAAGTTCAACTGCCGGTTCTCGGCGCCGGTGTCCGCCAGCCACGGGTAGACACCGCCGGCATCGGCGACCAGGCGGCCGGAGTAGCTGCCGCCGGTGGGCATCGACCAGCTGCCCGAATACATGGTGCCGACCAGCACGTCGACCGGCGTGGCCGACGCGGCCTGTGCGGCCAGGGCGCGGTAGCGGTCGCGGATGGCCTGATACGCGTGCCCGGCCTGCCGCTCGGTTCCGGTCAGCGCGGCGAACATCTTGACCCATTCGGCCCGGCCCAGCGGCGTGGGCTCCAGCCATTCGGCGTCGGCGACCACCGGGACGCCTGCTTCGCGCAGCTTGGGATAGCCGGGGTCGTCCATGCCCGGGGTGACCAAGACGTCGGGGCCGGCGTGCAGCACGGTCTCGACGTTGATCTGGCCGCCCGGTGCGTAGCCGACGATCTGGCCGGCGTCGATGCGTCGGCGGATCTGCGGATCAGCGACCGTGGCCGGGCTGGCCACTCCGGTCACCACGTCGGCGGCGCTGAGCTCGGTGATCATCGCGAGATGCGTCGTCGAACCCGAATACAGGCCGCGTACCGGGATCGTGATCTGTTGGGCGTGGGCGAGCTCGCCGGCCGGCGCCGGTGCAGGCGCACCGCAGCGCACCAACACATAGGACACCGGTTCGCCGCCGAGATAGGGGCGCTTGACGGTCAGGACCTGGTAGCTGTTGTGGTAGTCGATCGAGAAGTTGGTGGCCTCCGACAGTGTCGATTTGTCCGGGAAGTAGTCGGCGGCCGGATCGAAGTCGGTGATGCAGCCCGGCCGCGTATCCGTTGCGGGGGAGGCGTGTTCGGCAGAGCAGCCGGCCATCGAGATGGCCAGCGCTATGGCTAGCGTGCGGGCTACCCGCAGCGCACCGGGCATGGGCGTGCATCAGCTTCCTCGGGGTACACCGCCCCGGTACGCAGGACGCGATGACGTGAGTCTCCTGGCTCTCGGATCACTGTTCGCCTCGCCTTCCAGCCCCACACGTGGCGGGCCGTGGCTGTTGAGGGTCACTCCCCGATGACAGTGGCGGGACCGCTCCGGAATTGCACCGGCTTCCTCATGTCGTCATCGCCTTACCGGCGACATTCTCGCATGTTCGCTGCGTTAGGCTGGCCGCCGTCTCGTGGCAAACAGGAACCCGGTGGAAATCCGGGACGGTTCCGCCACTGTGAGGGGCGCGTGTTGGGGGCGTGTTCCAAGTCAGATACTGGCCGCGGGCATCCGACGACAAGGGGCGCGAACCCCTCGGGAGGACCCTCGTTATGCGACGCATCGCCCTGCTGTCCACCTCGGACACCGACCTGCTGTCCGCACGCGCCAGTGGCGCGACATTCCGGCTCGGCAACCCGGCCCGCCAACCGATCGAACCGGTGCTGGACGGCGCCGACGTCGTGGTGCTGCGGGTGCTCGGATCATCCGCCGAGATCGAAAGCGAACTCGCGGTGGTCCGCGAACGCGGGCTGCCGCTGGTGGTGCTCGGAGGCGAGCGCGCACCCAACGCCGAGCTGATGGAGTGTTCGACGGTCCCGATCGGTGTGGCCGCGCAGGCGCACGCCTACCTGGCCGAGGGCGGGCCGGCCAACCTCGCCCAGCTACATGCGTTCCTGTGCGACACAGTGCTGCTGACCGGGGAGGGTTTCCACGAGCCGGTGGTGATCCCGGAATGGGGATACGCCCAGCGGGAAAGGGGCGAGCCGGCCGAGGCTGCGGACGCGGTGCGGGTGGGGGTGCTGTACTACCGGGCCCACGAGGTCAGCGGCAACGCGGGCTTCGCCCACGCGCTGGCCGACGCCATCGATGCGGTCGGCGCAGCGGCCGGTATACCCATCTTCGCGGCGTCACTGCGCAACGCCCCCGACGAGCTGTTCGACGCGCTGGCCACGCTGGACGCCGTGGTGGTGTGCATGCTGGCCGCCGGCGGCGCGATGAACGCCACCGCCACGGTCGGCGCCGGGGACGACGACGGCGCCTGGGACGTCGAGCGGATCGCCGCGCTGAATATCCCGGTGTTCCAGGGGTTGTGCCTGGCGTCGTCGCGGACGGATTGGGAAAGCAACGACGACGGGGTGTCCCCGCTGGATTCGGCGACCCAGATCGCCATCCCCGAATTCGATGGCCGCATCATCACGGTGCCGTTCTCGTTCAAGGAGATCGACGACGACGGGCTGCCGCACTATGTCGCCGATCCGGAGCGCTGCGGTCGCGTCGCCGGCGTGGCGGTCAAGCACGCCCGGCTGCAGCGGGTGCCGAACGCACAGAAGAAGCTGGCGCTGGTGCTGTCGGCGTATCCCACCAAGCATTCCCGGGTTGGCAACGCGGTCGGCTTGGACACCCCGGCGTCGGCGGTGCGGCTGCTGCACCGGCTGGCCGCCGCCGGCTACGACGTCGGCGACGGATTCGGGGTGCTGGACATCGATGACGAAACGCTGGCCGGGGACCGGCTGATTCACACCCTGATCGAGGCGGGCGGGCAGGACGAGGACTGGCTGAGCGCCGTGCAGTTGTCCGACGCGCAGGTGCGCGTGAGCACAGCGCAGTACGCCGAGTGGACCGCCGAACTTCCGGCGGAACTGCGCGATGCGATGACCCAGGCGTGGGGTCCGGCGCCCGGCAGGCTTTTCGTCAACGACGACGGTGAGATCGTGTTGGCCGCAATGCGATCCGGCAACATCGTGCTGATGATCCAGCCGCCGCGTGGATTCGGCGAGAACCCGGTGGCGATCTACCACGACCCGGATCTGCCGCCGAGTCACCACTATCTGGCCGCGTACCGTTGGCTGGGCAGGGGTTTCGGTGCGCACGCGGTGATACACCTGGGCAAGCACGGCTCGATGGAATGGCTGCCCGGCAAAACCGCGGCGCTGTCTTCCGCCTGTGCGACCGACGCCATGATCGCCGACCTGCCGCTGATCTACCCGTTTTTGGTCAATGATCCCGGCGAGGGCGCCCAAGCCAAGCGGCGGGCGCACGCCACCATCGTCGATCACCTGATTCCGCCGATGGCGCGGGCGGAATCCTACGGTGACATCGCCCGGCTGGAACAGCTGCTCGACGAGTACGGCAACATCGCGACGATGGACCCGGCGAAGCTGCCGGCGATCCGCGGCGAGATCTGGAACCTGATGCGCGCCGCGGAGATGCACCGCGATCTGGGGCTCGACGAGCGGCCCGAAGATGAAGAGTTCGACGACTTCCTGCTGCACGTCGACGGCTGGCTCTGCGAGATCAAAGACGCCCAGATCCGCGACGGGCTGCATGTACTCGGCGGCGCGCCGGTCGGCCCCGAGCGGGTGAACCTGGTGCTGGCGATCCTGCGCGCGCCGCAGGTGTGGGGCGGGGTCGACCACGCGGTGCCCGGGCTGCGGGCCGCGCTGGGACTGAAAGACGACGCTCCTGCGGCGGCGGTGGACGAGATCGAGGGCCGGGCACGCGAACTGGTGGAAGCCATGGAGGCCGCGGACTGGGCGGTGGGCGCAGCCGACGCGCTGCATACCGATCCCGAAGTGTCGCGCGTACTGAGATTCGCTGCCACCGAAGTAGTTCCGCGGCTGGCCGGCACCGCCGCCGAACTGGATGCGGTGCTGCAGGCGCTGGCCGGCGGGTTCGTGCGACCGGGCCCCTCCGGGTCGCCGCTGCGCGGCCTGGTCAACGTGCTGCCGACCGGACGCAACTTCTACACCGTCGACCCGCGCGCCGTGCCGTCCCGGCTGGCGTGGCAGACCGGGCAGGCGATGGCCGACTCGCTGGTGCGGCGCTACCTCGACGACACCGGCACCTACCCGGAATCGGTGGGCCTGTCGGTGTGGGGAACTTCGGCGATGCGCACCTCCGGCGACGACATCGCCGAAGTGCTGGCCCTGCTCGGGGTGCGACCGGAATGGGACGAGGCGTCCCGACGGGTGTCGCGGCTCGAGGTGATCTCATGCGAGGAGCTCGGCCGCCCCAGAATCGATGTGACGGTGCGGATCTCAGGATTCTTCCGGGACGCCTTCCCGCACGTGGTCACGATGCTCGACGACGCGGTGCAGATGGTGGCGACTCTCGACGAGCCCGACGAGGCGAACTTCGTGGCCGCCCACGCCCGCGCCGACCTGGCCGATCACGGCGACCTGCGCCGGGCTACCACCCGGGTCTTCGGCTCCGCGCCCGGCTCCTACGGAGCCGGGATCCTGCAGGTGATCGAGGCCGGTACCTGGCGCGACGACAAGGACCTCGCCGAGGTCTACACCGCCTGGGGCGGGTTCGCCTACGGCCGCGGATTGGACGGCGCCGCGGCCGGCGACGACATGCGCACCAACTACCGGCGGATCAAGGTCGCGGCCAAGAACATCGACACCCGAGAGCATGACATCGCCGATTCCGACGACTATTTCGTCTATCACGGCGGCATGATCGCCACCATCCGGGCGTTGACCGGCGCCGACCCGAAGGCCTACGTGGGCGATTCGACCGCACCGGACGCGGTCCGCACCCGCACCCTGGCCGAGGAGACCGCGCGGGTGTTCCGTGCCCGGGTGGTCAACCCGCGCTGGATTTCCGCGATGCGCCGGCACGGCTACAAGGGTGCGTTCGAACTGGCCGCCACTGTCGACTACCTGTTCGGCTTCGACGCCACCGCCGGAGTCGTGCATGACTGGATGTACGAAAAACTCGCACAGGAATACGTGCTGGACCCGGCCACCCGCGAGTTCCTCGACAAGTCCAACCCGTGGGCATTGCACGGCATCGTGGAGCGCCTCACCGAAGCCGCGGACCGGGGCCTGTGGGCACAGCCGGATCCGGCGACGATGGCTGCCCTGCAGCGGGCCTACCTGGACGTCGAAGGCGACCTGGAGGACCGCTGATGGGTATGCAGGTTTGGATCCTCGGCGTCGGAATGGGGCCGCAGCAGGTCACGGCCGAGGTCGCCGAGGCGCTGCGGTCGGTCGACTACGTGCTGGCTGCCGACAAAGGGGCCAAAGGCGACCAGGACGGGCTATTGGCATTGCGGCGCAGCATCGTCGATACGTACGCCGGCTCAGTCCCGATCATCACCGTCGCCGACTCGCCCCGTGACCGGTCCGCGGAATTGACGACGACCGGCTACCAGAGCGCTGTCGAGGACTGGCACGCAGCCCGGGCGGCGCGCTACGCGGAGGTGCTGCGCCAGCGGGGCGGGACCGCCGCATTCCTGGTCTGGGGTGATCCGTCGCTCTACGATTCCACCATCCGGATCGTGCAGCGGGTGAAAGACCTTGGCGTGGAATTGGATTTCGACGTGCTCCCCGGAATCAGCGCGCCACAGTTGCTGGCCGCCCGGCACCGGATCGTGCTGCACGAGGTCGGCCGCCCGGTGCACATCACCACCGGCCGGCGGCTGGGGGAGGCCGTCGCCGCCGGCCAGGACAACATCGTCGCGATGCTCAACCCGGAGGGGCTCCACCTGACCGGGCTGGACGACTGGACGATCTGGTGGGGCGCCAACCTGGGTGCGGCAGGCGAGCGGCTGGTGCATGGCCGGGTCGCCGACGTGGTCGACGAGATCGCGACTGCCCGTCGCGCGGCGAAAGCGGACGCGGGCTGGGTGATGGACGTGTTTCTGGTGCGGAAGCCATCGTGTCAGGGCTGCTGATCGCCGGCACTACCAGCGACGCCGGCAAGACCGTCGTCACCACCGGGCTGTGTCGGGCGTTGGCCCGCCGGGGGATCCGGGTGGCGCCGTACAAGGCGCAGAACATGTCGAACAACTCGATGGTGTGCGTCGGGGCGGACGGCACGTATGCCGAAATCGGCCGGGCGCAATGGATTCAGGCACTGGCGGCCCGAGCTGCCCCCGAGCCGTCGATGAACCCGGTGCTGCTGAAACCTGGCAGTGATCAGCGCAGCCACGTGGTGCTGATGGGACGGCCGTGGGGTGAGCTGTCCTCCTCGAACTGGATGCACGGCCGCGCGGAGTTGGCCGCGGCCGCGCACCGTGCCTATGACGATCTCGCCGGAAGGTACGACGTGATCGTCGCCGAGGGCGCCGGCAGCCCTACCGAGATCAACCTGCGCGCCGGCGATTACGTCAACATGGGCCTGGCGCGGCACGCCGGCCTGCCGGTGGTGGTCGTCGGCGATGTGGACCGCGGCGGGGTGTTCGCCGCGTTCTTCGGCACCGTCGCGCTGCTCGCGCCGGAGGACCAGGCGCTGGTGGCCGGGTTCATCGTCAACAAGTTCCGCGGGCAGCAGCGATTATTGGAGCCGGGCCTGGCCGACCTGGAACGCGTCACCGGCCGACGGGTCTTCGGCACCCTGCCGTGGCATCCCGACCTGTGGCTGGACTCCGAGGATGCGCTCGACCTGGCCGGCCGACGCTCATCGCGCGCCGGAGCGCGGCGGGTGGCGGTGATCCGGCTACCCCGGATCAGTAACTTCACCGACGTCGACGCCCTGGGTCTGGAACCGGATATCGATGTGGTGTTCGTCTCCGATCCGCGCGGACTGGGCGACGCCGACCTGGTGGTGCTGCCCGGCACCCGCGCCACGATCAGCGATCTGGCCTGGCTGCGTTCGTGCGGGCTGGATGCGGCCGTCGCGGCACACGCGGCAGCCGGCAAACCCGTGTTGGGGATCTGCGGGGGCTTCCAGATGCTGGGCCGGATGATCCGCGACCCGGAGGGCATCGAGGGCCCGCCGGGTGAGGTCGCCGGGATGGGCCTGCTGGATACCGAAACATGTTTCGGCACAGACAAGGTGCTGCAAATTCCGCGCGCGGGCTACGAGATACACCACGGCCGGATCACCCGCGGCGACGGTGTCGAGGAGTTCCTTGGCGGCGCCCGGGCCGGTCAGGTGTTCGGCACCATGTGGCACGGGGCTTTTGAAGACGACGCGGTGCGTACGGCGTTCCTCGCCGAAACCGTCGGCCTGGAGCCCTCAGCTGTGTCGTTTCCTGCGGCACGGGAACGCCGACTCGACGTGTTGGCCGACCTGATCGAGGAGCACGTGGACGTGGCAGCACTATCGAAGTTGGCACATGGTGGGCCGCCGAGCGGACTGCCGTTCTTGGCGCCGGGGGCGCCATGACACGCGTGCTGCTGCTCGGCGGCACCGCCGAGGCCCGGGCGCTGGCCGAGCATCTGGTGGCGGCGGGTGTCGAGGTGACCACATCGCTGGCCGGCCGAGTGACCAATCCCCGGCTTCCGGTGGGGGAGGTCCGCATCGGCGGATTCGGCGGAATCGACGGTCTGCGTGCGGCATTGGCCGACTATGACGCCGTCGTCGACGCCACCCACCCGTTCGCGACGACGATGTCGGCCAACGCGGCCGCGGCCTGTGCCGCCGCCGAGCGTCCACTGCTGCGGCTGGAACGGCCCGGCTGGGGCGGCCGGGCCCGGCCGTCCTGGCACTGGGCGGACTCCCACGAACAGGCCGCGACGATCGCGGCCCGGCTGGGTCAGCGTCCCGTCCTGACCATCGGGCGCCAGCAACTGGCCTGCTATGTCCCGGTGCTGTACGAGCGTGCGGTGCTGGCGCGCGTCGTCGAACCGCCCTCAATCAGCCTGCCGCGTACCTGGACTGTGGTGACCGATCGCGGCCCCTACGGACTTCCGGGCGAACGCACGCTACTGCAAGACCACCGCGCCGACGTCGTCATCACCAAGGACTCCGGCGGTGAATACACCTGGCCGAAGATGCTCGCCGCCGACGAACTTGGCCTGCCGGCGGTTATCGTGCGCCGGCCCGCACGAGCAGCGTGGGTGGCCACCGTGCATGACGCCGAGGATGCGCTGGTTTGGGTGCTGGGGCTGGACTAACGCCCGGCGAGCGGAGGGCAGCTCGGCCTTCAGGCACAATTGTCGGCGTGATTCTGGAACACGGTGTGCTGTCGGTACGGCCCGGTGAAGAAGTTCCGTTCGAAGCGGCGTTCGCCAAGGCGCGGCCGTTGATCAGTTGCCAGCCTGGATTCCGGCGGCTGACCCTGTCCCGGTCGATCGAGTCGCCGAACCTCTACCTGCTGCTAGTCGAATGGGAGACCGTCGAGGCGCACACCGAGGGCTTCCGGGCCTCGCCGGAATTCGAGCAGTGGCGGGAGTTGCTGCACGGGTTCTATGAACCAAAGCCGGTCATCGAGCACTTCGTCGCGATCGACTGACCGAACCGGGCCCTATCCGGTGCTGGCCTTGCGTTCCAATGGCATCACGACGCCCTCCTCGGCAGGATCCTCCAGCTCCTGGTATGCCGACTCGAGACTGGTGGGCACCGCCTCCAGATCGTGATATACGCCCATCAATTGTTCCAACACCTTGATGCGTCGCTGCGTCGCCTCGTGCATCGCCTCGTGGGCCTGCGTGCGGTACTCGTCGGCGTTCTGCTTTGCCTCGGCCAGGAGCTGCTCGCGCTCCCGCTGAGCGCTCTGGCGCGCCGCGTCGATCTCCGATTCAGCGTCAGTGCGCAGGTCGGTCAGCTCGGCGTCGAGCTTCTTCTTGGCTTCCTCGTACTCGGCTTCCATGGCTTCGCGTTGCGTGGCCAGGTCCGCGAGGAACTCCCGGTGCTTTTGTTGCTCGGCATCGACCTCCGCCTCGGCGGCCGCGATCAGTGCAGCTGCCTCGGTCTGCGCTTCCGCGCGCATCTCGGAAATCTCGTCGACCGCACGCTGCAGCATCTTCGCCATCCGCTGCTGCATGGCATGAGGAGAGCCTGAAGTCTCGGTGAGGGAGGCGACCTCCTTGCGCAACGCGGCTGTCTCGTCGCCAGCTTCCTTCAATCTGGCCCGCAGGCTTTCGACGTCGTCGAGCAGCAGTTGTTGCTTGGCGGTCAGCATCTCGATGTGGGTATCAACCGCGTTCGGGTCGTAGCCCATGAACTTGCGTGAGAACGTCTTGACGGGTTCGGTTACCACTGCTAATTCACCCTCCTGGAGACACCTGTATCCGCGGACGGCCATCCGCTGGGACGGTGCGGCCGTCCATCCGCGGTTGCGGCTCGACGCACCGCCGAGAATGCCGATTCGTTCGGCTGCTCTCAGCCCCTACCGATGGCCATGCGTGGACGCGTACCACCGTTCTCACCCTAGGCCGCCGGACTTCAGCTGGCCACCGCTGGAGGGGCTGGATCGAGAAAGCTCGAGAAGCGCCGGGTCGCCGGCGCGCCTCACTGGTGGCGTGCGCTGGATCAACCTGCCGGTCCACGGACGAGATTCGCGGCGCTGCAATGGTTCTACTCCGGTGGCGCCGTGTCGGAGTACCGCAGCACGGGACCGAGCTTCTCGCCTACGCGGAGAGCAGCATCGCCCGGTTTGCTGGGGACGTCGCTGGGGAGCATCGACGGCAGCGCTTCCAGCTAGAAGGGTGGTGGGTCCTCGTCGGTGTTCGGTGGTGGCAGGTTGGCGTTGCTTGGGGTGGCCGCTGGGCGGGTGTGGCGTTGGTCGCGGTTGGCGCGGCGTTCTGCGGCGACGCGGTGCGCTCGGTCGGTTGCCCGGGTGCGGCGGCGTTTGGGCATCATCGCGGTCCGCTCGCCGCAGTACTGTGCCGGTATGTCGGCTTCTACGGCGGGTATGCCGCCGGTGGCCCAGCACAGGCTGGGGAACAGCAGCGCGCTGCCCGGTGTGGTGACGTAGGTTTGGCCCGACGGAGAGGTCAGGATCACGGTGCCGTCGGCCAGCTGCTGGTCGTGCCAGCCCCAGAAGGTCTTCACCAGATGGTGTGTGCGGCAATAGCATTTCAGGTTCGACGCGTGCGTTTTGCCGCCGTTGGCGAAGGGGATCGTATGGTCCAAATCGCAGTTGACGGCGGGCTGGTCGCACCCGGGCCAGCGGCAGGTCAGGTCCCGGCAGCGGACAAAGTCGGCCAGCATCTTCGACGGTACGTATCCCGGCTCGGGCGGGGCGTCGCCGGGATGGACCAGCGGCACCAGCGTCGCCGAGCGGGCCAGTTCGGCCAGTGTCTGCGGCGAGATGAGCCCGTCAGCGCCGATCTCTGATCCGGGCGCCAGGCCGGTGCCGGCGAGCGTGGCGCGCTCGGCGAGCACGTGGATCAACACCGGCGAGGCGGCCGGCCGCTGCCGGGCAGCACAGTCGGGCCGCCCGCAGCGACAGCCCAGCCGATCCGCCCCGGCCGCCAGCGCCCCCAACGCATCGGCGCGGCGTTGTGCGCGGCTGCGGGGATCGTGGGCGCAGACCGTGGCCGCCAGCGCGTCGAGTCGCTTGTCCAGGGCATGCGCGTCGGGGGTGAGCAGGCTGCCGCTGATGGCACAGGTGCCATCGACCAGGTCGTCGATGCGGATCTCGCGGTCATGGTGCTGCTTGTTGCCTCGCCGTACCGCGTCCGCGTCGGCCTTGGCCACGATCTTGTCGATTTGCGCGCCAAGCCGCCCCCGCGTCATCGACGGCCAGCGGGTCACGTTGACCGCCAGCCGCGCATCGACGGCGGCCAGCACGTCGCGGTCGGTGATCAGGTCGGTGCGAAACACGATGGTGGCGAACATCGTAAAGTCAATGTCGCCGGTCTTGAATACCTTGGCCACCTCGGGCAACCGCTCCCGCATGGCCCGGGCATACCGCAGCTTGCTGGCGGCCAGGCCCTGACTGATCCGCAACGCCGCACCGACTTCGGCGCTGACCGCAGCCTCGGTGTCGATCGCCCACTGCTCGGTGTCCGAACACCGCGACAACCGGTAGGCGAACAGTTCACCGATCGCACCCAGCTGCTGGGCGGCCGCACAGTTCTCGGCACGCGACAACGCGCAGATCTGGTCCACCAGCGCACCCGACACCGGTGTCGTCGACGGATACTTACGCTGAAAGAGCTCGTCGAAGCGCGCGATCACCTCCGGTGACGACACCCGCTCCGACCGCTCGCACATACATTCGATTGTAGTACAGTGCCCCGACACATGCTGCCCAAACTTGTTGTCAGGGTCACGTTGTGGATAACGCGGCTAGCCCATGGTCCGATCACGACGAACGAAGGTGCCTGCCGAGGAGAAAGGCAGGTGTCCACTGACAAATGCTTGTGTTATCTCGCCATCACGCCGCCGCCATCTTGTGCGACCCCGTCGCTCAGCTGCCGGCGAACCCGTGCACCGCGTCGGCGAACCGCTGGGCCAGCTGCGGATGCCCGGCCCAGTGGGTGTGCAGGTAGGACGCATGCAGGGCCGGTCCGGCGAACCCGTCCGACGCAGCCGAAAACTCCCAGGCGGGGCTGACACGTGCATCGAAAGTGACCCTGGTGCGGTGAAATTCGTGCCCGGTGACCCGTTCGCCGGTGCGCGCCAACAGGGTGTCGGCCGGACTGACCGCGTTGCGGTAGCCCAGCGTGAGCCGCGGCGTCATCGCTGCCGCGGCGGCCAGCACGCCAACACCGGGAACGCCGTCGACTCTGCGGCACAGGTAGGCGAACCCCGCACACTCGGCGACGGTGGGCACGCCCGCGGCGATCGCCGTGCGCAGCTCGGCAAGCAGCGCGCTGTTGGCGGCCAGCTGTGTCGCGTACACCTGCGGAAAGCCCCCGCCGAGGTAGATACCGGCAGTATTCGGCGGTAGCGCGGGGTCGGTGAGCGGATCGAAGTCCACCACATCGCAGCCCGCGGCGCGCAGCAACTCCTCGGTTTCGGTGTAGCGGAAGGTGAATGCCGAACCGCCGGCTATGGCGACGACCGGCCGCGCCGGCGAGGCGGCGTGCACCTCGGCGGCCGGGTTCCAGGCCCGGCCCGCCAGCGCAGGCGCTTGTCGTGCGATGGCCAGCGCTGCGTCGAGGTCGACGTGCTCCTCGACCAGGCGGGTCAAGCGGTCCAAGACCGCCCGGGACTCGACGCGCTCGGCAGCCGGCACCAACCCCAGGTGCCGCGACGGCGCCTCGATCCCGGCGTCGCGGGGCAGCACCCCGAGCACCGGAATGCCGGAGGGCCGCAACGCGTCAACGACCTCGTCGGCATGCCGGGCACTGCCGGACCGGTTCAGCACCACACCGGCCACCGGTACCGCCGGGTCGAATCCGGCCAGGCCGGCGATGACGGCGGCGTGGGTGCGGGCAGCGTGTGAGATGTCGACCACCAGCACGACCGGTGTGCCGGTCAGCGCTGCGACGTGGGCGGTGGAGGCCTCGCCGTTCGTCCCGAGGCGGCCGTCGAAAAGGCCCATCACCCCCTCGATCACCGCGACGTCCGCGCCGGCCGCACCGTGTAGCAGCAGCGGAACGATCCGCTCGGCACCCACCAGATAGGGGTCGAGATTGCGGGCGGGCCGACCGGTGGCCAACGCGTGGTAGCCGGCATCGATGTAGTCGGGACCGACCTTGTGACCGCTGACCCGGCTGCCGCGTGCGGCCAGCGCCGCCATCAACCCGATCGCCACCGTCGTCTTGCCGTGTCCGGAGGCGGGTGCCGCCACCATCAGACGCGGGACTAGAGGAACCATG